>CBFDDY010000168.1:0-5602 GCA_965603705.1 uncultured bacterium
AAGGGTGGGGTGAACGAGGGGTTTCGAACCCCCAACCTCCGGATCCACAATCCGGTGCTCTAACCTGTTGAGCTACGCTCACCATATCTAGGGTTTCAGAATTTTCGCACCAAATGGCAGTAATGTCAAGATTTATCGCCCTTGGATCAGCTCAAGTACATTGGCTGAGTCGCGCCAGCCTTCTTTGACCTTGACCTGGAGTTCAAGATATATTTTAGCATCGAGGATCTTTTCAATATCATTACGTGCAGCGGTGCCGATAGCCTTGATGAGAGAGCCTTGCTTTCCGATGATAATTTTTCGGTGAGTGTCTTTTTCTACAAATATTCGTGCTTTTATGTATTTTTTCGGTTTTTCTTGGTAATTGGAGGGGCGGGGATTTCTGTCCTGAATTTCATCAATAAGAACTGCGGTCACAAAAGGCAGCTCTTGTCTGACGCGAGCTAACATTTTTTCCCTTATGATCTCTGCGAACAAGAATTGTTGGGATTGATCGGATATTTCATTATCTGAGTAGATTTTCTCCGCTTTCGGTAGATAACTGAAAATAGAATTTTCCAGCTCCCTGATGTTTGTCCCCTTTAAGGCGGATATTGGAATAATCTCTGCAAAAGGCAAAAGGTCTTTATATTTGTCGATAACAAGCAGGATCTTGTCCTTTTTTATTATATCCACTTTGTTTATCAGGAGGAATATTGGAGTTGATACTTCTTTTAGCCTATCAATAACAAATTGATCTCCTTGTCCGAACTTTAAAGTGACATCGATGAGCAGGCATAATACATCAGCTGTTTCAAGGGAGGAGTAGACAAAGTGCATCATTCGTTTGTTCAGTTTATGCAGGGGTTTGTGGATGCCTGGGTTATCGATGAATATGATCTGCCCTTTTGAGGTGGTTTTTATTCCGATAATACTGGTCCTGGTTGTCTGGGGTTTATCAGAGACAATAGCGACTTTCTGCCCGATTATATTATTGAGAAGTGTGGATTTCCCTGTATTCGGTCTTCCGATCAAAGCTACATAGCCGACATTAAATTTATTTTTAGCTGTCATTTTTTTTGTGTCTATAAATCTTAGTAGGTTCTTTTCAAAATAATAGTTTTCTAAGTTCTCCCTCTTCCTCCTCTAATCCCTTGAAATGTTCAAATTCGTTGAGGTGGAGAAAGCCATGGATAGTTAAATATTCTAGCTCTCTTTCTAAGCCGTGTTTTTCCCGGGAGCACTGCCTGAATGCCTGGGGTGCAGAAATGATTATATCTCCCAGATAAAATTTCCCGTCAGCTCCTTTTTCTCTGATGGGGAAACTTAATACATCGGTGAAAGTATTTATATTGAGAAATTTGCGGTTAAGGTCTCTTATCACTTGATTTGTCACAAATGCTAATGTTATCTCAGCATTTTGGATTTTGTAATGGGAACACAGTTTATGGAGCAGAGATTTAAACTTGTCTTTATTTATGTAGTGTCTTTTTTGCTGGTTTAAAATTTCGATCATTTTTTGTTTTTGGTTTTGCCGCTTTATTCTTTTTCCCTTCAAAATCGAATCCGGGGTATTCCATTCTTTGATGATATATGGTGTGTAATGTCAAGAGAAAAGAATCGGCAATGGATTTCATCTCTTTTAGAGACAGATTGCTGTCATCCAGCTGTCCGTCCTGCAGATAGTTGTTAAATATATCTGTTATAGCCTTTTTTAAGATTGATTTAGTGGGGGTTATTATGCTGCGGGAGGCAGCTTCAATGGAGTCCGAAAGCAATACCAGGGCAGCTTCCTTGCTTTTTGGGGTAGGGCCGGCATATCGGTAGCTTTCTTCACCTATTTTGTTCATTTCAGGGTCGTATTCCTCTTTGGCTTTTTCGAAAAAATATCTGACTAGGGAATTCCCGTGGTGCTGTTCAATTATATCCCTGATTTTTTTGGGAAGCTTCAACTTCCTTGCCCGTTCTACGCCTTCTTTTACATGGTTAATAATAACTAGAGTGCTCATGCTTGGTTTCAAGTCTTTATGCATATCGGCATTACGTCTTCGATTTTCAATAAAATACTCAGGCCTTTTGATTTTGCCGATATCATGATAGAGAGCCCCGGCTTTTACGAGTAAGGGATCAAGTCCAATATCTTCAGCAGCGTTCTCTGCCAGGGAAGAGACGATCAGGGAATGGTGATATGATCCTGGAGCCTCCATAGCCATCTGCCTGAAAATAGGCAGATCTGAGTTGGTGAGCTCAATCAGACGGGACTGAGTTATGATTCCAAAGAGAGACTCAAATAAAGGAAGTAAAAGAAAGGCTAAAGCGCCGCTTATGAGCCCGCCGATAAGTGCCATAATAAGTTCGCTGAAAAAAAGGTCGATCGGGCCGATCTTTTCTCTTAATAGGTGAAATATAATTATTACGATGGTATTAATAGGGGCAACCATGAATAAAGCAGCCCGAAACGTTGTAGTCCGGGCCTGTTTGCCAAAGTATTTAGTTCCACAGATAGCAGCTAAACTGCCGATAATGCAGAACAGGATTATGTGAAAACTGGATTTTAATAGATATCCGATTATAATGCTGTTGATTATCATAAATAATAATGCAAAGAGAGTTCCTGACAGGAATGCGATAAGAAGTGTTCCCATCTGGAGAGGGAATGAATACATATAGCTTTCTGTATGTGAAAAAAAAGACAACCTGGCATTCTGGCTGAGTATACCTGCCAAGAAGTTAAAAAACTTATACAAGATGAGGCATATTACCAAGAGGATTCCAGTCATAATGAATTTTTGTAATGGCTCTTCTAAATCCGGCCTGTTTTTTAGATCGTAGATTAGAACACCTAACAGGGTAATGAATAAAAGGAAAAATCCGAAAAAATTAATAAGCCAACCTGGTTTAGCACTAAGATTCTGGTTGATAATGTTGATCTGCTTAATAGTATCTTTATTGACTTCATCCCCTTTGCGGATTATGACTTTCCCCTTTTTTATTGTATAAAAGATTGTCTCAATATTCTGGCGGGCAGATTCTTCGTGTTCGGAAGTTTTAAAGGGGCTGAAAGTTATATTGGAGCAGACGAAGATGTGGGAAAGTAGAATTAGTAGAGATTTTTCATTTTGGGGGAGCTCCAATGTATTGATTTCTTCTGATAATTTTATTTTGCTTTCTTTAACATCCCGGATATCTGATATTTGATAAGCTATTTCCTTCTCAGAATTTATGAAGACAACCAGCCCTTTATTCTGTTCATCATGGAGGAATAGATCTTTAGTCAGAAGAATACCTTTGGATGAAATTTTGCCGATGAGGTTGATAAGATTTTCCTCCATGCTTGCCGAGAATTTGAGCTGGGCAAGGAAACGGAGGTCCTGAGGAGGGATTTTGACTCCATATGTTTCGGATACGGTACGAGTGAAGTCGTCTATTTTTTTTGCGGTTATTTTTTCTTGAGCAAATTCCCTACCTGCTTTAAAAAAATCACGGATTTTGTCTTCTGTTTTTAAAAAGACATTCTGGTCTAGCGAATATACCGGGGCTACTGCAGCTACTGCTTCTTGCTGCCTTTTTGTAAATGTAGCTTCATCAATAATAGTTAGATCAGAAGGGGCGGTGATATCTGCAGGGGCGATATCGCCTCCTGAAAGCTGGGGCAAAGATTTTGAAGGGAGATATGAGATTAGATAGGCAATAACTGCAGAAAAAATAATCAGGTAGAAAAAAGGATTGTTTGTCAATTTTCTCCAGAAATTTAAGGCTTCATTGTTTTCGATCGGGGGGCAATTGTTTTTTGCTTTTCTCACAGGGGTTTCCCTGCTGTGAAAAAATTTTATTTTTTTAAAGGAGAAAGGAGTCATTTCTTTTTTATAGGTTTATTTTCAGCTTTTTCATAGGCTTTGACGATTTTTTGAACTAAAGGGTGTCTAACGACATCTTTTTCATTGAATTTAATAAAAGCGATTTCCTTGATGCCGGCCAGGATCTCTAAAGCCTGTAAAACTCCTGACTTGTGAGGATGAGGAAGATCGATCTGAGTTATATCAGCAGTTACTATAAGTTTGGAGTCGAACCCAGCTCTTGTGAGGATCATCTTCATCTGTTCTTTTGTAGTGTTCTGAGCTTCGTCAAGAATGATAAAAGCGTTGTTTAAAGTTCTTCCCCGCATAAAGGCAAGCGGAGCGATTTCGATTATTCCTTTTTCAAGCAGATTGGTTGCACGTTCTGAGGGGGCAAGGTCATAGAGGGCATCATAGAGGGGGCGCAGGTAAGGATTGATCTTTTGCTGAAGGTCTCCTGGCAAAAATCCTAGTTTTTCTCCAGCTTCCACTGCAGGGCGGGTCAGGATTATACGGTTGACCTCTTTATTTTGAAGTGATGCAAGGGCTGAAGCCATAGCAAGATAGGTCTTTCCAGTTCCAGCAGGCCCGATGCCGAATACCAGGTCATAAGATTTGATAGCCTGGATATAGTTGTGCTGATTAAGGGACTTTGGCCTGACTGATTTATGCGAGAGGTTGAGCGGCATGGGCAGAGTAAAATCCCC
This sequence comes from uncultured bacterium, assembly GCA_965603705.1. Lineage (GTDB taxonomy): Bacteria > Acidobacteriota > Aminicenantia > Aminicenantales > Aminicenantaceae > JAUVXM01. The sequence goes on from CBFDDY010000168.1 coordinate 4,523, forward strand.
CAGATCATTGGTCTGTCCATTTTCAAGCAGGTCCAGGGCGATATGGAAGTCCTCTGATTGAAAGGGGCGGCCTTTGTTTTTAAAGTGTTTCAGCTGGTCAAAATAATTCTTGGCGAATTTTACTTTTTCATCAGGTCCGTCAATCATTATGCTGTTGCCCCGGATGGATAAGGATATCCCCATTCTTTTTTCAAGTTTTTTTATGTTTTTGTCCAGAACTCCTGAGAAGGCAGAGTTACTGGCATAAGGATTTTCGATTTTTTCCATATTAGATAATAAGGCAGGGTTTATCATGCATTTTTTTAAAGAATAGTTATTAGAAACAATATTTATGGATTTGTCAAGTAGCGGTGAGCCAGGAGTTCCCCCCATTTTTTTCAAACTTCTAAAAGTTGTGAGGCATGGACACCGGTAAGTCCCTTCGAAAGACAGGGATTTCCCCGCTGGGGGAAATCCCTTCCTGTCCTCACAACGCTCTCCTCGAGAGAATCTCGATGAACCATGCCTGCGTTGTTCCGGATGGCTTTCTCCGGGATTTACCCGTGTCCATGCTAGCCTGTTGCCTGTATTTCTGGTTAGAGAAAAAATAGAAGGGAATCCTAGTGAAAGAGATAAGGAAAAAATTAGTTGCAAACTGTTGGCCGGATTTTTTATACTTGCAGGGGAGGGAGATTTTAATTAATATATAAACTGAATTATTGATGAAGTTATTATTACTTGAGGAGAGTGCAGTATGAAATTAGATGAAAACATAAATTATATCGTGTCTGGCTTGGAACGTTCCGGCACATCAATGATTATGCAGATTCTGGAGGCGAGCGGCGCCCCTATGGCTTTTGATACAGTATCCCGGCCACCGGATGAAAATAATCCCAAGGGCTATTTTGAGCTTGAAGGTGGCAAGATCATAAACAAACTAATGGAAAAGGATTTCTCTTTTTCTGATTATAAGGGGGAATTTATTAAGATAACTGCTTATGGATTAAAGTTTCTCCCTGCCGGGAAATACAGGATAATCTATTCAAAGAGAGAAATAGAGGAGATTTTGGATTCAATGGAGAAGATGGCAAAAATCACAGA
>CBFDDY010000169.1:0-5586 GCA_965603705.1 uncultured bacterium
AGTTTTGGGCGAGGCCCAAAAGTAAACCTTTGTTTCTTTTTACTTCGCGAAGTGATTGAGGATTGATTTGTTTTGCCGATTCATCGGGAAAACAAATCAACGTTTTAGTCTTATCTGTGTCTATCCGCGTCCATCCGTGTCAAATTCTGTTTTATTGCCTTTCCCATTAACCATTTACCATTTCCCGCCTTTTATCTTCTTAAACATACACTTTACTTTATATTTCAGCATAGTCAAAAAAAAGATAAAATAAATCACAAACCCCTTAAATGAGGAAAGAGTACGAAGAGCAGATTTTATTTTTGAGCCGGAAAACATTTTCTTTTCTCCAGCTGACCAGCGCATAACCAGGTCTGCGATCTGAATCCAGCTCAATTTGTCTTTAAAGAGAGGCACATACCCTTGAGCTGCCGGAAGCAAGAAAACTTTTTTTAGATCCTTCTTTTTTGACCAGGAAAAATCTTCGGGAAGGAAGCCTTCCTTCCTGGCAATCTTCTCAAGCGGAGTGCCGGGATAGACATGCAGAATAGCAGTGGCAAATTCCGTATCAGGATTAACCGCCCTTAATTCTTCCATTACGCTAATCGTTTCCTGAGCTTCCTGCCAGGTCTCGGAATAATGAGAAAAAATAAAAAAAGCATCTGGAACAAAGCCAAGTTCTCCTGCCCAGCGCACAAACTGAAAGGCTTTCTCTATATCAAAATTTTTCTTAACTACATCTTTCCGTACCCGGGTACTTCCCGCTTCGATTCCGAAATGACCCCAGACAAGGCCGGCCTTGACCATCTTCTCCAGTAAAGGTTTGTCAATAGCATCTATCCTGAATTCATTACAGAATTTAATATTAAAATTTCTTTCAATGATCAAGTCCATTATTTTATGCAGCCTACCGGGATGATAATTCATAGTGTCATCATAGAACCAGATATATTCAGCTCCAAAATCCCGAATAAGATGCTCGATCTCAGCCACTACTCTTTCCGGCGAGCATCCTCTCATCTTCCTCCCCCAATTAATAGGGGTAGCGCAAAAATAACAGCTAAACGGACATCCCCGGGAAGTCATAATATTCTGAGCTTTAAGCCGTTTTCCTCCAGGCTCATCCACATAAAAATTATATTTTTCCAATGGTATAAGGTGTCTGGCAGGATAGGGCAGGTCGTCTAAGTTTGATATTTTTTCTCTATCTCCCGAAAAAAATACATCATAATCCTTCCGGTAGCAGATACCCTTGACTGCAGCAAAATCAGTCCCGGAAGAGGCTGCCTTAACCAGTTCTACAATTGTTATTTCTCCTTCTCCAATAACAGCAATATCAACATCTCTGATGTTACGCAAAGCATCCGCTCCAGCCATAGTCATATGAGGCCCGCCCAGGACAGTTATTATACTTTCATCAACCTGCTTAGCGGTTGTGGCAAGCTTAAAAGAATCAAAACGATTTTCAGTCGTTGTCGTACATCCGACGATATCAGGAGCAAAATTACTTATCCTCCCTGCTACGTCTTTCCAATCATAACCCAGAACATCAGCCGGAACCACCTCGACTTCTATCCCTTCCTGCTCCAAAACAGCCGCAAGGGAAAGGATCCCTAAGGGAGGCATAGACGTCCCCCTCCCCCAACGCTGGGCTACATATCCCAAAGGCGGCACGAATAATTGTACTTTCATAATATTTCCGCTCTAGCTTTGTTCATTTTACCAGTTGAAGAAATGCAGGTAAAGCGGAGAATAGTAAATAGTAAAAGCGGGAAAAACCATTTTACATTTTCAATTTACTAGTTTTTAACAATAAAACAATGAAACAATTTACAATTTGCATTTTACTTTATATTATATATATCGACATTTTTTTATAAATAATTAAGGAGAAGCTCTGTGGTTTATGTAATTGCAATCCTTTCTTACCTGGTGTTTTTATTCCTCTTCGGCTTGAGATTCACAAAAAAACTGAAGAAAAAAGAGGACTTTCTGGTTGCCGGCAGGACTCTTACTGCCCCTGTTCTGGTGGGAACTCTCTTGGCCACCTGGATAGGCTCAGGAGACATTTTTAGTGTTGCAGACCTTAGCTATAACCACGGTTATTCCTCCCTGATAGGAAGCGCCGGCGGCTGGATCGGGATAATCGTTGCCTATTTTATCGCCGGCCGCGTCCGGCGTTTCGGCCAGTTCACAGTTCCGGATATTCTCGAAGCCAGATACAATAAATGGGCCCGTGTCCTTGCTACTATTACTACTATAATCGCCTACGTTACCATAGTCAGCTATCAGTTCCGGGGCGGCGGTTTTGTCCTTAATATCATAACCGGCGGTAAGATCAATGTCGACCAAGGGATAATAATCGTAGCAATTTTTGTTATAACCTATACACTGCTTGCCGGCATGCTCTCAGTTGCCTACCTGGATATTTTTAACGGCATCCTCATGATCGTGGCAATATTTACAGCCATCCCCTTTCTTATCCATCATGTCGGCGGTATAGAACAAATAATCGCTAATGTGACCCCAAGGGAAAATCCCTTACTGGGGAACATGACCTGGGTGCAGGCAATGGGATATTTTGTACCTACCCTGCTTTTAGCGCTCGGCAACGGCAATATGTATCAACGTTTCTTTTCTGCAAAAAATGAAAATGAAGCAAAAAAATCCGTGATTGGCTGGATTATCGGAGTAGTATTGCTGGGAATCGGTCTGCAAAGCCTGGCTGTTATCGGCAGCAGTTATTTCAAAGGACTGGAAGCTGGAGAAGCAAGTCAAATCCTAGTACTTGTCGCTCACAAGGGAGTACCCGTTGTGATCGGCTGCCTTCTTCTGGCAGCAATAGTTGCGATCATTATCTCCACTGCTAACAGTTTTCTCCTGGTCCCGGCTACAAATGTAGTGAGAGATATTTACCAGCGTTTTATCAATCCCGATCTTTCTGATAAAAAAATGATCCTATTTTCCCGGATAACAGTAATACTTCTGGGCGTTATAGCCTACTCGCTTATCTCTTTTTTCCCCAGGATACTGGATGCAGCCTATGCCGCTTATACAATTTATGGGGCAGGTATAACACCTGCTCTGCTTGCGGTCTTTTTCTGGAAACGGGCGACAGTCAAAGGCGGGGTTTCCTCAATACTGGGAGGAATGACAGTAACAATAATTTGGGAAGTCATAAACAAAATACAGGGACAGCTTCCATTTAACATCCCGGCTGTCTATCCCGCCCTCCTCTGCTCTCTTTTCCTCTTGATAGCAGTCAGCCTATTAACGCCAAAACCGGATCCGGCAAAATGGAAACCATTTTTTAAGCAGGTGTCCTAATTGAAAACAGGAGTAGTTATTGACCCTCGTTATATGAATCATATAATGACCCCCTTTCATCCGGAAAGCCCCAAAAGAATAGAAACTGTCCTCAAAATGCTCGAAAATGCATCATTTCCCTTTCTGAAAATAACTCCCAGAGCAGCCTGTGAAGAAGAAATTCAATGGGTCCATTCAAAAGAATACACAGCCTTAATAAAAAGCACCGCAGGCGAAGAAAATACAATTCTTGACCCGGACACTTCTACATCCGCTCTTTCTTATGAAACAGCTTTATTAGCCGCAGGAGGAACTCTTAAAGGCTTAGATCTCATTCAAGCTGGAAAAATCCATAACGGATTTGCGCTCGTTCGTCCTCCCGGGCATCATGCAGAAGCATCCCGGGCAATGGGATTCTGTCTGTTTAATAATGTCGCCATCGGAGCCGAATACCTGTTGAGGAATCACGGGCTTAAAAAGATCTTAGTAATAGACTGGGACATCCATCACGGAAACGGCACTCAAAACGCTTTTTATAATAGAGACGATGTCCTCTATTTTTCTATCCATATGTCTCCCCATTACCCCGGGACAGGACACTGGAGCGAAACCGGAGAAGGTCCCGGAGAGGGTTATAATATCAATATCCCCCTGTCTTCCGGAAAAAACAATGCTGATTACTTATATATCATTAAAAATATCCTCACTCCCATAGCCGACTCCTATAAACCGGAGTTCATCCTGGTATCTGCCGGGTTTGATATTGGCGCAGCCGACATGCTCGGGGGGATGGAGATTACAAATTCCGGTTTTGGCGCCCTAGCCCGGGAGATTATCCATATTGCTCATATACACTCAAATGAGAAAATCCTCTTTGTATTGGAAGGCGGATACGACCTTAATACAATACAACAGGGAACCAGAGAAAGCCTGCTCCAACTGAACGGTAATGGCAGCGATCCAGGCATCAAACCTGATGCTTCTCAGGAAACTAAACACGAGCTTAACCAGATCTTAATCCATCTGAAGAAATATTGGAAAATATAGAAACTAACCTGTAATCTCATGGTTCCATCCGTCATCAAATTGGGACAAAATTCAGCTTGATTCACCCTTCTTAAGATAAGAAATATGGCACATCTTTTGCAGTATAATAAAAGGAAAGTTCCTAACAAATAGGAATAGTCCCTTTTGTTTAGCTGGATTATTCACGCGTTTTATGAAAAGTTCAGGGTAAAAGAAAAATGAAAAAAACGACAGCAATACTGTTCATTTGCCTCCTGACATTTTCTTATGCCGGGTCCCAAGAACATGATAATTCAAACCATTCCTTTGCTCGACTTAGCTATATCACTGGAAACACTTTTATCCAGAAGATTTCTGACCTGGCTTATGAAGAAGGAATCATAAACAGGCCTGTCATAGAAGGCGATAGAGTAGGAACCACTGATGGAAGAGCAGAAATATTCATGAGAAATGGCACTTATTTACGGCTTGACAACAACACCAAAATAGATTTCCTCAATATTCCCAAAAAAGGAAACAATATAACTCAGGTTAGACTCTGGACAGGAAATATCTACTTTAGTATAGGGAAACTGGAAGAAGAAAAAAATATTGAGATCCAAACAGCGGATGTCTCTTTTTATATTCTTGACAGAGGACTTTACAGGATTGATATCAGAGAAAACTCTGAAACTGTAATCTCAGTTTTTCAGGGGATGGTCGAGGCAACCAGCGAATCAGGCTCAGTTCTTATTAAAAAATCACAGAAAATGGAAATTGTCCAAGGCCAGTTCACCTCCCGTCCCAAAAGTTTTACTCTTGCTGTTGATGATAGCTTTGACAGGTGGAGCGAATATCGAGATTCACAAGTCAGGAAGCGGATAGCGAATAACCATCTGTCAAAACAAATGAACTCCAGGGTCATGTCTTACAAATCGGATAGACGGATCAGCTACCCCTCCCCTTCTCGGTCCTATACCATAAATAGGTCAGCTACAGCCAGAAGCCGGTTCTACAGCTCCATTGCCGGTAGAAGTAAGGTGAGGGATAACCGCCCCTCCTTACCCAACTCATCAAGAAGTATGAGCTCGGTCTTAGAAAGAAGAAACAGGCTATCCAGCCCTCCCGTGATGCGGCGCCCCAAAAGCACCTCAACCACCACCTCTAAAGTCAATAAAAAGAAGAAGCTGTGATACTTCACCGCGAATCCGCTGCAACAAAGTAGATGCGGTAAAATCGGCTCGCCTGAAAGGTAAAAAGTGCCAATGTTAAAGTTAGATATTGGTTTTTTGAGTA
>CBFDDY010000170.1:0-5586 GCA_965603705.1 uncultured bacterium
TGTATACAATAAATCCCAGAGAAGCTATGTTTTTTCCACTTTCAATTTCAGCTGCAGGAAAAATATTTTATGCAGCCGGGGAGAGTTGGACCTTTTCTTCAGATAATTTTGATGTGACCAATTACGGGCTGTACAGTGGCGATGACAGAGCTGCCGTATTTATGTCAGAAAGGCTGGTTGAGTCTCGGAGGGAATTTGGATGTGAAGCACTTATCCTGGCTGAGTGCGGGCATGGATTCAATTCAAACAGGTGGGAAGCACCGGAGTGGCTTGAAAAAAAATATGGTTTTCCGGTAAAAAGTATTTTACAGGTTATTGCTGATTACATAAAAGAGGGGAAGATACGGTTGGATGCTTCTCGTAATAAAAAACGTGTTACTTTGCATGATCCATGCAATCTTGTTCGCCTGGGGGGGATTGTTGAGGAACAAAGATATATTCTAAATCAGGCTGTTACTGATTTTGTTGAAATGACACCAAATAGGGAAAAAAATTATTGCTGCGGCGGAGGGGGAGGTCAGCTCGCTATGACCAGATATGCCGATCGCCGCTTGAAAACAGGCAAATTAAAAGCCGAGCAGATTAAAGCTACCGGTGCAAAAATAGTGGTGACTCCATGTCATAATTGTATTGACCAGCTGATGGAGCTAAATAAACATTATAAGCTGGAAATTGAAATAAAAACTGTTGCAGAAATTGTTGCTGATGCCCTGGTTATATAATGTTTAAGCTGATTTCTTCTTCTGCATGTCTGCGATTTCTTCAACTGCAGTAATAGCTGCTTTAATATGTTCTTCCGTATTAAAAGGGCCGATACCGAATCTGACTGCACCGTGAATTCCAGTCGTACCGAGATGCTCATGCACGAGTGGGGCACAGTGCAATCCGGTACGAATGGCTATATTATAGTCTACATCAAGCAGAGTTCCGGTATTTATAGCTTCCATGCCACCTACATTACAGGGAAGAATGCTTATATGATCGGTCAAGTCATCCTGGCAGTATAAGGTGACTCCATCGATCTTTTTAAGACCGTCTCTTAACATAGTAGTCAGTTTCATTTCATGGTCATGGATGTTCTTGAGACCCTTTTTTTCGATCCATTTAAGTCCGGCATGCAGCCCTGCGATCCCGAGGGTGTTTGCAGTTCCATATTCCAGCCTGTAAGGATATTCATAAAGATGGGTTTTAACAGCTGACCTTACTCCTGTTCCTCCAGCGCGGGAGTGACGAATCTCGATCCCATCGCCTACATAAAGCCCGCCGATACCGGTCGGGCCAAGCAGGGATTTATGCCCGGTAAAGGCGATTATATCTGCATTAAGTTCTTCCTTATTAACCGGGATTTTTCCTGCTGACTGGGAAACATCTATGGCAAAAGGAATGCCTTTTTCTCTACAAAGCTTTCCGATTTCTTTTACCGGCTGTACGGTTCCAATGACATTGGAAGCATGATTAACAATGACGAGGCATGTATTTTTTTTTAATTTTTTTTTAAAATCTTCTGGATCGACAAATCCTTTGCTGTTAAAAGGGATATGGTCCACTTCAACGCCGTTAAATTTAGCCAAATGATATAGAGGTCTTAGAACCGAATTATGCTCGATGGTTGTAGTTATGGCATGATCTCCTTTTTTTAGCATCCCAGAGATTATCATATTTAAGGCATCAGTGGAGTTATATGAGAAACACAATCTGTTTGAGTCAGTGCCGTTGAAAAATCTTGTAAGCATTTTACGTGTATCTTCGACAACTTCTCCTGCTTCCAGACACATATCATATCCAGATCTCCCCGGATTAACTCCAAAATTCCTGTAAAATTTATCCATATATGTATAGACTTCTTCTGGTTTAGGAAAAGATGTTGCTCCGTTATCCAGGTAGATTAGGCCAGACATTAATAACCTCCATTTGTGCATAATTCAGGCGAATATAGTATTTTATTTCCATAATTAAGTTTATAACTGTATCGAAATTGGCGTGGATAATCAATTATTTTCTCCAAAAATTTGACAGTTCTTCCCCTCTTGCTTTAAAATCAATAGTTTCAGATGTTTTTTTAACTTTGATTATTCACGAGTTTCATGAATAGTTCAGGGTAGAAGAGGTTTAAGGAGTGTAAAATTGATTATTAAAAAGAATGCAGATATTCCTGTCCATAAAATGGAGGGAGATCAAATAAAAAATATTTATAAAAAAGTGTTAATAGGGCCGGATGATGGATCAGAAAAAATAATCATGCGGAAATTTGAACTATCTTCCGGGGTAAAAACACCTCATCATATTCATGAACATGAACATGTAGTTAAGATCGAGAAGGGAAAGGGCTTGGTGGTCGATGGTAATGGTAAAGAAAGAAAGATATCTATTGGTCAAAGTCTATTTATACCGGGAGGAGAAAAACACCAATTTAAGAATCCCTATAAAGAATCGTTTGAATTTTTATGTATAATTTTAAATCCGGATAAAAAGGAATAGATATTAAATATCATGAAAGTTTGCACTAATAAGGCAATAGAATTTTTACTGGCGCGAGGTAATCTGCCAATTCTCTACTGGTTAAAAAAGGATATCCTTGAAGTTCCAATAGAGCGAGAATTTAAAAATCTTAAAAAATATGCAGAACGGATAAGGATACTAAAAAGTCAGAGACCTAATGGAGGCTGGTGCAAAAAGAGATATGAAGGCCCGGCATATTGGGAAAAAAATCATTATATTGTCTCAACCCTAAGAAATACTTTTAAATTATATGATTATGGCTGCCAACCAGAGATGAGTGAGGTACAGAAAATCATTGAATTTCTTTTTTCTACCCAAACAAAAGAAGGAGATTTCCGGGGGGCTTATCTCAATGAATATGCTCCGACATATCATGCCTTAACTTTAGAAGCATTATGCTTATTCGGGATGGAAAAAAACAGCAAATGCCAGAAAGCCTTCCGTTGGTTACTTAAAAACCATCAGACTGATGGAGGATGGGTAATTCCTTACCGTACAATTGCAAAAAGCAAACTTAAAAAACGTTATAACTTTGAAGCTCAATTAAAATTAGCGCCCGTAACGTCAGATAAGTCCAAACCTTTTTCTCACTTAGTAACTGGAATGGTCCTCAGAACACTGGCCGCTTCTCCAACCCGTAGAAAAAGTAAAGTAGCAAAAGAAACTGGCGAGATTCTTATGCAGAGATTTTTTTGTGCTGATAAATATGAGGACAGGCATGAGGAAAGTTTCTGGGAAGAAATAATATACCCTTTCTGGGCAACAGATATATTAAGCAGCCTTGATTCGCTTGCGAAAATCGGATTTGAACCAACTGAAAAAAGAATCCAGTATGCAATCAATTGGCTTATTAGTAAGCAGGAAAAACGAGGTTACTGGAGAGCCGGGTTTAATAAAGCAACCTTAGAACACCATCTTTGGGTCACTCTTTCTGTACTCAGAGTATTAAAAAATTTCAACCTGCTTGAACTGTAGCCATTTGCTATTTTCCATTCTCTAAGTATCATACATATTGAATAATTTATGAAATATTTTTTATGCTTAGGAAGCAACCTTGGGGACAGGGAAGCTAACCTTACAAACTGTCTTCTTCAATTAAAAAAGATTAATGCTGATGTTATTGCTGCATCCTCATTATATGAAACTGAGCCGGTCAGTAATTGCACCCAACCCTGGTTCATCAATCAGGTTGTGAAAATTGAAGTGGATATTAATCCTTTTGTCCTGCTTAATAAAATAAAAAAAATAGAGCAAAAGGTGGGAAGAGTGGAATCAGAATTAGATAAAAGTCCCCGTATTATTGATATAGATATACTTTTAGCGGAAAATAAGGTTATACATAGAGAAAATCTGATCATTCCTCATCCCAGAATGCACCTGAGGAATTTTGTTCTTATTCCGATTAAAGAAATTGCTCCGGAGGTGGAACACCCTCTATTGCAAAAAACTGTTGAAGATATTTATAAAAATTGCCAGGACAAATCAGAAGTAAAGCTATTAACTCGTGAATAGTTCAGGAAAACCTGAATTATTCACGAGTCGAGGTTGCCATAGATGCGGAAAAATCAGAAAGAACAGGAAAAACAGGAACTTCAGTAAAGGCAGTAAAATTTGAAAATTTAGTTAAAAGTCTTAAATCTCATGAAATTCTGATGTGGCTGTAGCGACATTGAAGATTTAGCCTTTTGATGAGGCTTTTCGAGGGAATCCGACGTAGTCGGACGTTGAGCATGTCTGACCCACGGACGGGGGGAGTTGCGCAAACGCCGAGAAAAACGAAGAGGAATGGCGTTAAAAATCTGAACGAGCACAAGCCACACTCGAATTTCATCTTTTATTAATAGTTCAGGGTAGATAAAATATCGAATTAAAGAGAAGTTTAAATGTTCCGTAAGGCTGAGCTCTAAACTGAACAGGGAAACCCAGGAGGATAAGATTCCCTTTTCCAAAAGGGGTAACTACAATGCTGCTCTTTTGGCGGATTATCCGGTCGCCATGTATCCAACCGCTCATCAAAGGATTTTCATCCGGATATTTGGCAACACTCACAGGGTTTTTATTATTTTTGAATGAAGGTTGTATTTCAAAAACACAACTGCGGTTAAAGACTGTAGAGGCTTCTTCCGGCATTCCATAAGCAACCGGGTGAGAATTATCAAATACCATTCTCAGCATTGAGCCGTTGCAGACAAAATCTTCTTTTTTTACATTTTTTAAGATATTCTTAACAGGGATGTTAAAATAATCTAGGGCAAAATTACATGAATTACTCAGGAATATAATAGTTCCTCCATCTTCAGCAAACTTTCTTAAGTTGCGTACTCCGGCAGTTGTGATGCCGCCAATATATTTTGGAGGCATGGTTCCTTTTATATGGCCATTGAGAATTGTATCTGGCCGGGAACTTGGCATGATAATTACATCATAATTGGATTTAAGATTGCCTGCTCGTATTTCGGCGTCATGAATGTTTTTGTAGGGAAATTCATAATTTTCCAGAATATACCTAGTCCAACCCGCATCAGCGTTTGCTCTCCATGATTTATACAAAGCTAGTTTAACCTTTATTATCTCCTGTGTTTTTGAAGTTGGTTTCCTGGAAATACCGGTTATATTTAAGTCGAGCTCAGAGGCAATTTTATTCATAAAAACACGCTGTACTCTGTTTGCAGGGATGATAAAACCTCTATCCGGCTCTGAAGAGAAGACCTGTCCGCCTGTTTTTAAAATCCTGTTCACAGCAGTGAAACTATTGTTTTCTTCGTGTCTAAGGAGGTAAGCATATCCGGGGTTTCCAGAAATATTTCCTTTTTGCAGCTGGACTTTATCAAGCCTGCTCATCTGGACTTCAACTGGAGAATTTGCCGTAATAACTTCTACTCCGAATTGATAGGGGAGGGTCCAGCCCATCTGATCATAAGATGAAAACGGGGCTCCTTCAAACTCTTTTGGATTTATTATTCCTTGCCAAAGGTCGGGATATTTCCTTAAATCGGGGTAGTGCTGGATTTCAAAAACATTTTTAATAAAAAGGGCAAAGGCTTGATCCATCGGAATCAAATGTGTTCCTGCCGGATATTGAATACC
>CBFDDY010000171.1:0-5580 GCA_965603705.1 uncultured bacterium
ATTCAAATACATCTTCAGGGAAAAGAACTTTAAACTTATTATGAATAAAATCCAGAGTATTTACCCTATCTCCGGAATAAAGACTGAGAGATAATTTTGGATAGATAAACTCATTTCCTTTTTGATAAACAATCACCAGAGGTTTTACCTTATCCATAGAAAACAAAAAAGGAAAATCTTTTACAACTCCGCTAATTATTGGCTTATTTCTATCACTAAAAATTAACCGCTTCCCGATAATTCGGCTATTCCTGAGCCCGCTGTTATTCGCCTTGAATTCTTCAGCCGCTGTTTCATTTATAAAACAGGCCCATTCACCTGGGGATATTTCAATCTGAGAGGATAGATCTCGGCTCTCTCCAGTCAGTTCCAATCCGTATATATCGCAAAAATCAGCATTGACAAAATTGATATTCGCCATAACTTCTCTGCCCGGCTCGGCTCCTTCCACAGCCACTGCAGAAGTGCCGAGCGTCCCTAAAGGAAAGTGAAGGGAAAAGCCGGCTTCCAGAATATTGGGGTTTTTTAATAATTCATTTTTTAGAGCCATACATTTGCCCAGATTGTCCTTCCCCAGGCGGGAAAAATCCAGGGCAACAATATTGTCTTTGTCAATTCCCTGATCTTCTTTTTTTAAATGCGCAGCCTTATCAGTTATTTTAAGAAAAGCTATAAACAAAATTAAAAAAAAGAACAACTGCAGCATAGTAAATGTCTTGCTTATTCCGTTTTTTCCTCTTCTGAAAACCACAGCAGATAAAGTAGAAAGAAAACCGGTTATTATTACAACTAAAACCAGGGCAAGCAAAAATCCGAAAAAACCAACCGTCAGGGTCCGATTGACCAGGCGTTCAAAGGCAGGCAAAAAAACAAAGCCCAGAATAACAGCGATAAATCCTAAGGACAATGCCTTTAAAAATGTGTCTGGCAATACAGCCTTTAGCGTTGCCAGAATATCAGTACTATTATTACTCCCTTTTTTAAGTGCTGCTGCGTCTGTAAAAACCATTGAGACAGTTAAAAGAATTAGAAAAGCAACCCAGAAACACAAACTGACGATCTTCCGATTCCCTCTATACCCAAATTCAAAGAATATATCAGGCCCGAGATAAATTTTTGATAATGGTTTTAGATATATCTCTTTATCAGTCACAATCCCATTTTCTTTGAGGATTCCGCGTAGGCTTCTGCTTAGTTCCCGTGTTTGACCCTTCTTGTTAAGGAGAACATAGGTAAAAATAAGGCTGGAATCCCATCCCCCAACTAAAGTGCCTGAAAAATCCGATGACACAACAAAACTGAAGTCAAGATGAGAATTCACAGGGAGATCCTTTATAACTCCGGTTACTTTATAATTAAAGTGGTTATTGATCCTTATTATCTTGCCGATAGGGTCTTCATCAAGAAAGTATTTTACAGCAAGCTGTTCAGTCAGGACTATCGAAAGGGGCTGCGTAAGGGCATTATTAGAACCGCCTCTCATAAAAGAAAATGAAAAAACTGTAAAAAGGGAGTTGTCTGCCCATATTCCCTTCCTTTCTAAATATTTTTCTCCCGATTTTGTTGATAAAAGCGTTTCAGGATAAGGCCTGCTTAAACGGGCCGCACTTTTAACCTCAGGGTAATCTTTCATCAGAGAAGGAGCAAGAGGAATCGGCGATGTGGCTTGCAGCTGCTCCTTTCCCTGACCATAAACAAGCCGGCTTTCCGCTCTAAAAATACGGCGGTAATCCTTATACGATCTATCATAACTTCTTTCATTCAGCACATAAAGAAAACTTAATATAAAGCCAGCCATCGCAATAGAAAGCCCTGCAATATAAAAAATCATGTATTTTTTATTTCGGCCGCCTAAAACACTTATCATGATGAAGATTTTTATATCACAGCTTATTGCCGTGGTCAAATCACATTTTACTATTTAAATAGTCCAGGTTAAGATCCGGGATGGAGACTGGTAAATCCCGCAGAAAGCCATCCGGAACAACGCGGGCATGGTTCCTCGAGAGAATCTCGAGGAGAGCGTTGTGAGGACAGGAAGGGATTTCTCCGCTGGGGGAAATCCCTGTCTTTCGTAGGGACTTACCCGTATCCATGCCTTACATCTCCTGTAAGATTAATAAATTGGGGGAACTCCTGGTACTCTTGGCGGGTTGACATGAAAGTCTCTTTATCTGATAATCAAGGGAGGAGAAATTATCATGAAACCAAATGTCAAACCAAAAAATGCCTGCTTTTCTTCAGGGCCCTGCGCTAAACACCCGGGGTACTCCTTAGAGGAATTAAAAGATGTCCCTCTGGGCCGTTCTCACAGAAGCAGCTTGGGAAAAGGGAAATTAGCTGAATCTATAGACAGGACAAAAAAATTACTCAGCCTTCCTCCAGATTATCTCGTCGGCATCGTCCCAGCTTCTGACACCGGAGCTTTCGAAATGGCCTTGTGGTCTCTCCTGGGGCCACGAGGTGTGGATGTTTTTGTCTGGGAATCATTCAGCAAGGGTTGGGCTACCGATATTCAAAAACAGCTTAAACTTGATAACACCAGAGTCTTTAATGCGGATTATGGCAAACTGCCCGACCTTTCACAAGCAGATTTTAATAATGATGTAGTATTTGTATGGAACGGCACTACCAGTGGGGTCAAGCTGCCCAATGGTGACTGGATCCCTGACGAGAGAATAGGCCTCACTCTTTGTGATGCAACTTCTGCAATTTTTGCCATGGAAATTCCTTATCATAAACTTGACGTCATCACATACTCCTGGCAGAAAGTCCTGGGAGGAGAAGCAGCTCACGGCATTATGATCCTTTCTCCTCGCGCGGTAGACAGGCTTGAGAATTATTCTCCCCCCTGGCCGATGCCAAAAATCTTCCGCATGACAAAAAACGGAAAACTCATGGAGAAAATCTTCCAGGGCTCTACTATAAACACTCCCTCCATGATTGCAAATGAAGATTATCTGGCCGCATTGACTTGGGCTGAATCTGTGGGCGGATTAGGCGGCCTCATCAGACGAAGCAATGACAATTTAGCGGTTTTTGAAGATTTTGTTAACAAACATGACTGGATTGGCTTTCTAGCCGAAAAAAAGGAAACCCGTTCCAATACCAGTGTCTGCCTTACAGTCGACCTTCCCGAAGATAAACTAAAAACTATGGTTAAACTTCTGGCTGATGAAAAGGTTGCTTATGACTGCGCTTCCTACAGGGATGCTCCTCCCGGCCTCCGTTTCTGGTGCGGAGCTACAATTGACAAGGAAGACATAGAAGTAGTGACTCAGTGGCTCGAATGGGCATATAATGAATTGAGTTAAATATTTTATTTAACCTGAACTATTCCACTTATTGATTCCGAAGCGTAGCCTTCTCCGCTGTCCGGGCCAGCCAGACAGCCATTTCCCCTTTTCCGCGGTGGGCCCAGGCATAATATGGAATAAGAACAAGCTTCTGTTCCCCGGTTATAATCCTCCCTTCCTTTTCCTTTAATGCTTCAGCCCGACCCGTTATGAGGGATACACCCTGCAGTAAGTCAGCTCTGTACTCGGTTTTAAGCTTAAAGTCATCCTTGAGGATAAGGTTATGGACCCTTCCAAAATTGTCAGGCCATTCAGCACAGTAAACTAGCGGGCCCCGCTCCACTGCAACCCGGCCGACATCAGCCTTGACTTTAGCATGTGCCAGGACGCGGCGGGCCGGCATGGGAAGATGGAGTTCGATCACGTCTCCCTCTTTCCAGCGCCTGGAGAGGGCGGCATAACCCAGGCTCAATTTGATAGGAGCTGCTTCTCCATTAACTTTAAGTGTTACCTCTTCTCCAACTGTATCCATATATGTGTAAAGGCCTCCAGGCACGGGCTGGTTGCGGGCCCAGCCCGGAATCCGCAGATCTAGCGTGAACTTGCCCGGCTTTTCCATAGATACAACAATTCTAACATCACCTTTCCAGGGATATTCCGTCTCCTGATTGATACTGACTATATTATCAGAAATCTCGATTTTGGCTTCTCCCTGCATAAAGAGGTTGACATAAATGTGACTGCTTTTTACAGCATAAGCGTAACCCGGAATGGAGGGCATAAAACGGGTTATATTACTTGGGCAACAGGCACATGTAAACCAGGGGCTGCGGGTATGCTGGCCAAAAGAGGCTAATGGATTAGGATAGAAGAACCGGTCTCCGTTGAAGCCAGTTCCTGAGAGAGCGCCATTAAAAAGTATCCGTTCCAGCACATCTATATATTTAGCATCTTGGTGCAGGAGAAACATCCGGTGGTTCCACATCACATTAGCAATAGAAGCACAGGTTTCTGCATAAGCACTTGCATTTGGAAGCTCATAATCCGGGCCGAATCCTTCCCATTTCCCTCTAGCGCCGATCCCTCCAGTCAGGTAAAGTTTCTTATTAATTACATTCTCCCAGATACGGTCAATGGCATCGATGTATCTGCTGTCTCCAGTGAGGGCAGCGATATCAGCCATGCCGGCATACATATATGCAGCCCGGACAGCATGCCCTACAGCTTCTGTCTGCTCTACAACCGGCTTATGGTCCTGGGAATATTCTCCAAAAAGCTTGTGCCCCTCTTCGTCTCCTCTTTCGTCAAGAAAGAACCTGGCTAAATCAAGGTATTTAGCAGCGGCAGTTATCCGGTAAAGCTTAGCCAGACCTATTTCAATGACCTGGTGGCCCGGAACTCCGAGGCGTTTGTCTGGACCGAATTCCCTAGCGATAAGGTCTGCGTTTTTAAGTGCGATGTCCAGGAGACTTCTTTTTCCGGTTGCCTGATAATGAGCAAAGGCCGCTTCATAAAGGTGCCCCATATTGTAAAGCTCATGCCCCATATATAAATTAGCCCAGCGCTTTTCTTTTACCCAGTCGTGAGGTTTTTCAGGATTGCTGGTCCGAGCCGTATATAGATACCCGTCTTCTTCCTGGGCTGCCGCTATCCTTGCGATCAGTTCGTCAAGGTATTTATCCAGCTCCGGATCGTATTTGACTTTAAGAGAATAGGAAGCGCCTTCCATGATCTTAAAAAGATCAGAGTCGTCAAATGTATAAGCAGAACAAAAATCACCATGTTCGACCTCTCCCGAGTTCACCAGGGCTGCTTGCTCAAAATTTTTCACACGGCCGGTCTTTTCGCACTGCTCAAACGTATAGGGGATAGTCACAGTCCGGTTGGTCTCAAGCCGGGGAGACCAGAACCCATCGCTAAGCTTCACCTCTGTGAAAGAAACTGGCATAACCGGATAGTCATGTTCCGCTTTTTTAATTGCTTTCCCACAGGAAAAAGCCAGGGCGCAAAGACAAATAACTGAAATCTTCCCCATTTTTATTATCATCGAGTTTCTCCTTACCTTACTTTATACAAAATATTTCATACTAGGCAAGGGAAAAAAGCTTGAAAATCTTTTTTATTTAGCCTGAATTATTCACGAGTCGAGGTTGCCGCAGATACGAGGCGCAGGGGATGAAGCTGTGGTCCTTCATCGCGAATCCCCTGCAACAAAGTAGATGTGGTAAAATCGTCTCGCTCGTAGAGTAAAAAATGTCGATTATAAATAGAGATTATATTGTGA
>CBFDDY010000172.1:0-5520 GCA_965603705.1 uncultured bacterium
CCTCCC
Source organism: uncultured bacterium (assembly GCA_965603705.1). GTDB lineage: Bacteria > Acidobacteriota > Aminicenantia > Aminicenantales > Aminicenantaceae > JAUVXM01. Next base: position 7 of record CBFDDY010000172.1, read on the forward strand.
AAAGAACCGTCCTGAAATGCTGCCAGTGTTTCAAGGATATCTGCTTTGCGGCAGTTAAAGCCTTTATCAATGCAGGTCTCTATCATCTGCTCGTTTATATCGATGCCTTCGGCCTCGATGCTGTTTTCAGCAAGGAGGTCTATGAATTCACCCCGGCCGCAGCCAAGGTCAAGGACCGGTTTGCCCGGCTTAAAATAGGGAAGAAATATCTCCTGCTGTTTTTTTACATCTGTTTCAGAACCGCGGTGCCGGTTTTCAAACCCTGCATACTGAAAATCATCCAAGGGCTGGGCGATTTCTTTTACCTGGGCGGGAGTGGGATGTCCTTTTTTTTCAAGGACTGCCAGCAGGCGGTTCAGTTTTTCTTTCAGGAGGATGAATTTTTTTATAAGCATTGAGACATCTTCATTACTTGCCGCCAGTTTATCGATCTTCCATTCCATACTTTTGAAGATCATGCTGACATGATTGCTGCTTAGGGCATCCCATTCTTTGTCTTTAGCGTCTGTTAATTCAGAATGGCCCTCTACTATTTCTGCCATAGAAGCAAAAAGCTCTCTGGTCTGATTCTGATTTTCCTCCAGTTGAGATAGGAGTCCTTTGAGAATTTCAAGGATTTGTTGATTGAATTGCTCTTGATGTTTTTTTTTTTTATTTATTTTAATGCTTTTTTCAAGCTCGGCAAGGGTTTGCCGGAAAGTTTGAGTGTTTTTGGCGTTGAAATGCTTTTGGCTTTTTTCTTTTAAAACTTGAAGTTTTGTTAAAAGAGCTGTTTCTTTTTTTTGGCGCTTAGCTGTTAGTTTTTCAATCGTGCGCTTCATCAATCTTCAGAGGGAGGCTTTTTTTCTCCTTTAAGTGTTTCATCATCTTTATCTTTTGAGCTGATGTATTTTTTAAAATTCTTTATGCCTTCTCCCAAAGACTTTCCTAATTCGGGTAGTTTGCGTGCCCCGAAAATAATCACAATGATCAAAACGATTAACAAAAGCTCCATTGGTCCTACAGGTCCGAATAAAAACATAAAAACCTCCAAATGTACTCTCTCAAAATTACTCGACTCCCACCTAAAAGTCAAGCTATCTATCGGGGTCAGGCCTTTAAAACTTTTAAAACATTTCAGATTTATTGATAATTTTCATTAACTTGAAACGTCTTCTCTAATGATATGGCGCGAAAATTAAGAATTGAATTTCCAGGAGCTTTATATCATGTGATTGCTCGAGGAAACAATAAACAAAAAATATTTTTGGACGAAGATGATTATTATGCTTATATGAACCGGCTTGAAAAGTATTATAAACGGTATGGCTTTTTTTTATATGCTTTTGTGTTGATGCCGAACCATCTCCATTTTTTACTTGAAACAGGAATTACTCCGCTTTCTAAAATCATGCAAGGAATTCAGTTAAGTTATACATGTTATTTCAACAAAAAATATAATTCTGTCGGGCATGTTTTTCAGGGAAGGTATAAAACAATTTTATGTCAAAAAGATATATATTTATTGAGGCTTCTTAGATATATCCATCTTAATCCGGTGAGAGCAGGGATGGTTAAAGCACCAGAAGAATATCCTTGGAGTAGTTATCATTCTTATTTGGGAGGAAAGAATTTAATTTTTGTTTGTAAGGATTTTGTATTGAATTTATTTTCAGAAGAAATTTCAGAAGCAAATAAATTACTATGGCAATTTATCAGGGATGGAATAGACGAAGGATCAAGGCAGGATTATTATGAGATAATAGATCAAAGATTTTTGGGCGGAGAAGAATTTGTTAAAAAAGTTATTAGGGATTATGATAAGGAAGAGATTGATTTTGATAAGAAATATAAAGAGAAGACATTTAAAAAATATTCTTTGGAGAGGCTTTTATCAGTAGTTGCTGAAGCAAGTGGAATTTCTAGAGAATGCATTTTGGGAAGAACGCATGAACGGAAGGTATCGCAAGCAAGACAATTATTTGTATTTATTGCTATAAGATATGCAGGTTTTTCTAACAAAGAGCTTTCAGGATTTATCAATAAGGATTCTTCAAACATTAGTTATATAATAAAAAGAGTTGAAAATAATTTGCAATTGAACAAGAGTTTTGTATATATATTAAATAATGTTTTAAAAGTTTTAAAGGCCTGACCCCAATGAAAATAGAAAAGCAGATAGAAAATGTTGCAAGCTTGCTAATAAAGTTTTTTCCGAAAAAGACGTATTTGTATTTTCCTTTGATTTCGGCAGCTATAAGTTGGGCTGCAGACCGGGCTCAAAATTGGAAAGAAAGGATATTCTCATACCAGGTTTGGCCTGACCCTGGAATAATTGAAGAAAAACCGGATAAGTATGTTTTTAGTTTTTTTAAAGGTCATCCTGGCCTCAAGGAATTTTATGCAGAGGAGTTAGAAGCTGGAGATAAAAAAAAGCTTAGAATAGCTTTTACCAGGCTTTATCCTGTAATTGGGCTTGAAGATCCTTTTCTAGCCGCTTTATTCCTGGGCGAGCTTGAAGCCGGAGATTATGAAACGATTGTAAAGGAATTTAATGGCCGGGTGATACAAGCCAGAGAGGATATTAAAAACCTTAAAAGAAAGCCCCGCCTTATGAGTGGGTTGGAGGACCTAGCAGCTGCTGTGGTTTCTTTAGGTGCAGGGATGCTATCTGATAAAGATATTCAAGAGATGATCGCGGAGATCGTGAAAGAGAAAATGAAAGAAAAAGATGAGTAACTTAAAACAAAAAAAACGATTATTGGCTATACTTTTCCTTCCCTGCTTGATTATTTCACTTTCCGCCTGTATCTCTCACCTTTATGATGCTAAATATTTCTATGCAGAAGGCCAGCGTTTTTCCCGTAATTATCAAGGAGAAAATGCTGTAGCAGCCTTTAAGAAAGCACGGGAGAAAGCAGCGCTTGAGGTAAAGCAACACCCCTCATCCCAGGCATATATGATAAAGGGGCTGGCAGAGCTGAACCTGGAAATGTGGGATAAAGCAGAGGATAGTTTTTTGAAGGCCTTTGCTTATGGATTTGAAAAAGGGGAAGAGTGGGCAGAGCATCTATCCCTTTTTGGCTTGGCTTCATCCCTGCAGGAGCTTGGTCTTGAAGGTTCATCGGCCCAAATTTATGAATATCTGTTGAGTAAATCGAGGATAAGGCCTATCACCCGCCTGGCAGCCCAGAAGTACACGGATATTTCTTTGCGTGTGGCTTTATCCAAAGAAGGAAAAGAACGTGGCAAAATGCTGTCCTCTCTGCTTAAAACCGCAGAAAAATTATCCGACAAGGATCTAAGCTGCGGGTATTATCATTATCTTCAGTCTCAGATATTCAGCCATCTTTGTGAATATAGAAAAAGCTTTGAACAGGCCGTAATGGCGCGGGAACTTGGTCTTTCCTCTCAGGAGCTGCTCCGGGATAATGACAATCAGATCATCTACATATACCGTAATTTAAAGAAAGAGCTGCCCCTAGACGAATGGAAACAGTTTAATAAAATATATTTAGACTGGATAAAACGCTGGGGCTGGCCTGAGCCTGAGATTCCGGACTGGGAAAAGGAGTAAAAAATGCTACCGACGATCAAATGGGAAGATGATAAGGTTATAATGGTCGACCAGAGAAAGCTTCCCGCAGAGGAAATCTATGTCAAGTGTTTAGACTATGTGCAGGTAGCTGAGGCCATAGAGACCATGGTCATCCGGGGGGCTCCCGCTATCGGGGTTGCGGCTGCGTTCGGAGTAGCTCTGGGAGTAAAACAAATTTCGGACCGGGATGATCTGGATGCAGAATTTGAGCGTATCTACTGCCGTCTGGAAAGAACCCGCCCTACTGCCCGAAATCTTTTCTGGGCATTGGAGCAAATGAAAGCAGTTTATAAAAGTAGCAGCCGCCTCACCCTTCCCGCCTTAAAACAAAAATTGACCGATAAAGCTCTAACAATAGAAAAAGAAGATGTTTCCATGTGTCACAAGATCGGTTCCTGGGGAAAAAGTTTGATTAAAAAGGGACAGACCATCCTCACACACTGCAATGCCGGAGCTCTTGCTACTGCCGGATACGGTACAGCTCTCGGAGTTATTCGCGCTGCTTTTGAAGAATATGAGGACATCACTGTCTATGCCGGCGAAACCCGCCCATTTCTACAGGGAGCAAGGCTTACCTGCTGGGAGCTGGCTAAGGATAATATCCCTGTTACTTTAATTACTGATAATATGGCCGGTTATCTTATGCATCGGGGAGAGATATCAGTGGTTGTCACCGGAGCTGACCGTATCGCCTCTAACGGAGATACTGCCAATAAGATAGGAACCTATTCTTTGGCCGTACTGGCCCAGGAAAATAACATCCCTATGTATATCGCTGCCCCTTTGAATACGGTCGATTTTTCTCTTTCCTCAGGTGAACAGATCCCCATAGAAGAGAGAGATGCGGATGAGGTAAGAAAAATCTGTGGTTGTGATATAACCCTACCCGATATTAAAGTCTGCAACCCGGCTTTTGATGTAACTCCTGCTGAATATATATCAGCCATTATCACAGAATGCGGCCTTGCGTATCCCCCTTATAAAGACAGCTTGGAGAAACTTAGGTGATAGCTTTAGGCATAGAGACATCTTGTGATGAGACATCAGCCTCAGTTCTAACGGATAAACTTGAGGTTTTAAGTAATATCGTGCTTTCCCAGGATGAGATCCATGCTCCTTACGGAGGAATTGTTCCTGAACTTGCCTCCCGCCAGCACATAAAATCTATAAGCTATATTGTCGAAGAAAGTCTTGCTCAAGCCGGTACTAAACTTGGCGGAATCGATATTTTTTCCGTTACCCAGGGCCCGGGCTTGGTCGGCTCTTTACTAGTCGGGCTTTCCTTTGCCAAAGGATTGGCTTATTCGTATAGGAAGCCTCTTATTCCGATTGACCACCTGGAAGCTCATATTCATGCGGCTTTTATAGAGAACCATAGTATTTCCTTTCCGGTCCTGGCTCTGTTGGTCTCAGGGGGGCATACGTCACTTTTTTTACTTGGCAAAAAACTTGAATTTCGACTTCTCGGAAGTACTCGGGATGATGCAGCCGGTGAGGCGCTGGATAAGATCGCCAAATTTTTGGACCTTGGATATCCCGGCGGACCTATAATTGACAAACTGGCTGAAGAAGGAGACCCTCGGAAATTTTCATTTGCCTTACCTCAGATGTCGGATGGAAGCCTTGACTTTAGTTTTTCCGGGTTTAAAACCGCAGCCCTGAGAAAGATCAGCGAAAAAAAACTTACAAAGAACCACCCGGATTTTAAGGATTTTCTGGCAGGTTTTGAAAAGTCCATAATCCGTGCTTTACTGGCCAATGCAGGACGTGCTGTGGATGAATTCCATCCCCAGTCGCTGATCCTTTGTGGAGGAGTAGCCCGGAATCGTAAGCTGCGCCGGGATTTTGAGGGATTTGCCGCAGCACGCGGCCTCTCAAGCTATATCCCTGCTCCGGAATTCTGTACCGACAATGCCGCAATGGTCGCCGCCCTTGCC
>CBFDDY010000173.1:0-5507 GCA_965603705.1 uncultured bacterium
TGCTTCGGGATTCGGATTTTAAAGGCGATTCGACTTTTGAGAGTGTCTTAAAGCTTGCCCGGGAAGGAAAGGGAAAAGATTTTCACGGCTATCGGGCAGAGTTTATCAAGCTTGTGGAAATGTGCAGCTTGTTAAAGGATATTAATAAATAATCCAGGTTAGTTACGAGCTGGTATGGATACCGGTAAATCCCTGTCTTTCGTAGGGACTTACCGGTATCCATGCTGGCATCCTATTAGCAAAAAGCATAAGCCACTCCTGAATTTCTATTTAGTCTTGGGAAAAATGGTTTAAACTTGGCATTTATTATAGATTTATGTAAAATTATCAAGCTAGCTATTTTAGAAGACAATGGGAGGAGTGATTATGAGTGAGAAAAAGAATATTAAAAGACGGAATTTTATTAAACTTGGCATGGCCGGCCTGGCTGGGATAGGCGCGGCTCCTGCGGTTTTAAAGGGAAAAGAGAAAGCTTCTGTTTATGCTCAAAAAAAAGACCGCAAGTTTATCTACCGCACTCTGGGCAAAACAGGCATTAAACTTCCCATTGTCAATATGGGAGTGATGAACGCCGATAATCCCAATCTGGTAGCTGCTGCCCTGGATGCGGGGATTGTTTATTTGGATACAGCTTGGGGATATCAAAGGGGCAGGAATGAAAAGATGATAGGTAGTGTTATTAAAGGCCGGCCGCGTGATTCCTATGTAATTGGCACTAAAGTACCGGGAATGCCCCGGGAAAGAAAAACAGGTTACCTGACACCGGAAACTGACCCGAAAAATTTCCATAAACTTTTTGATGAAAGTCTAGAACGTTTAGGTCTTGAATATGTAGATATACTTTATCTCCACAATATAAAACGCGGACAGGACGCCCAATTTGAACCCATCCTAAAAGCACTTGAGAAAGAAAAAAAGCGGGGAAGGGCAAAATTTATTGGGATTACCACTCATAGTCACGAACCTGAGGTAATAAGAGCCGCTCTAGAGACCAAGGTCTATGATGTGTTTTTAACCGCATATAATTTTAAGAAAGATTACCAGGAAGAACTTAAAGCAGCAGTTGCAGAAGCAGCTGAAGCTGGTTTGGGGATTGTAGCGATGAAGACCCAAGCTGGAGTTTATTGGGATGAAGAAAAGATCGATCCTATTAATATGAAGGCAGCCTTAAAATGGGCGCTGAATGACCTCAATGTTCACACCGCTATTCCCGGTTTTACCACCTTTGACCAGATGGAACTTGACCTATCTGTAATGGAAGACCTTACATTAACCGCTCAGGAAATAAAAGACCTGCGCCTGGAAAGCAAAACCGTAGGGCTTTACTGTCAGCAGTGCGAGCAGTGTCTTCCTCAATGTAAACAAGGACTTCCGATCCCGGACCTGATGCGCAGCTACATGTATGCATACGGGTATAAAAACCTTGAAGCTGCCCATGAACTTGTGACCTCTTTTGATCTGCTGGATAATCCCTGCGGAGACTGCAGCGACTGTGCTGTAAGCTGTGCGAAGGAGTTCAATGTTAAAGAGAGAATTACAGATATTTCCCGGCTGAAAAATCTCCCTGCTGATTTCTTTGTTTAAATTAATCAAGTTATTATTAGAAAAGAGATGAGCTAAGGATATATCCATGCGGATTCAGCAAAGGAGAAATCATGAGTAAAGAGAGCAATGTATATAAGCCCAAACACCATATCAGGGTGATTACCGCGACCTCGTTGTTTGATGGACATGATGCTTCCATAAATATTATCCGCCGGATGCTGCAGAGAACCGGGGTGGAAGTAATCCATATAGGGCACAACCGTTCGGTGCATGAGATCGTAAATGCTGCTGTTGAGGAAGGAGTACAGGGGATAGCGGTTTCTTCCTATCAGGGAGGCCATATAGAGTTTTTCAAATACATGATAGATCTGCTAAAGGAAAAAGGAGCTGTGGATATAAAAGTTTTTGGAGGCGGAGGCGGAGTGATCGTGCCTGAGGAGATAAAAGAGCTTGAAGACTATGGTGTGATCAAGATATATTCACCCGAGGATGGAGCCCGTCTTGGCCTGCAGGGGATCATCAATCATATGGCAAGTCTTCTGGATTTTTCTCCGCTTAAAAACAGTGATTTTGATTTAGATCAGCTTTCCTCTAAAAACAAACTCCAGGTGGCCCGGTTGATTACTGCAATAGAGTTGGCTCAGGATGAGGAAAGTAAAGACCTATCTTCTATTAAAAACAAGATAAAAAATAAGGCTGCGAAGAAGACAATCCCTGTGATCGGGATGACAGGAACTGGGGGTGCCGGAAAATCATCTCTTACAGACGAGCTGATTTTACGCCTGCTTCGGGATATCAAAGATATTCATATTGCTATTATAAGTTGCGATCCTTCGCGCAGAAAAACCGGGGGTGCTCTTTTGGGAGATAGAATTCGGATGAATGCCATTGACAGTCCCAGAGTATATATGCGGTCCCTGGCAACACGGAACTCTCTTACTGAAATCCCAGCTGTTATGTCTGATGTGCTCGGGGTGGTTAAGGCTGCCGAATTTGATCTGGTCATTGCAGAGACAGCCGGTATCGGGCAGGGTGACTCCAGCGTTATCGATCTGGTGGATTTATCCATCTATGTCATGACCAGTGAGTTTGGAGCTGCTTCCCAGCTGGAAAAGATCGACATGCTTGATTTTGCAGACATTGTGGTTGTTAATAAGTTCGAAAAACTGGGAGGAGAGGATGCCGTCCGTGATGTACGTAAGCAAGTGCAGCGCAACCGGGATGAATTTGAGAAAAAGTTAGAAGACATGCCGGTCTTTGGGACTATCGCCTCCAAATTCAATGATGACGGAGTTACCTCTCTTTATCAAAAAACACTTGATGTTATAACCCGGAAAACCGGAGTTGAGTTTAATTCAAAACTTCCTCCGCTTGAAAACAAAACCTCAACAGCAAAGACAATAATCATACCTCCTGAAAGGAGCCGTTATCTGGCTGAAATCGCTGAAACGCTGAGGGCTTACCACAAATATACTGAAAATCAAGCTGATGCTGTGCGTAATGCCTGGCATCTGAAAGAAGCTGTTGGGATCTTAAGTCAGAGTGCACCGGAAAACAATTTCTCTGAAGCAGTTCCCCCCCTTAAACAAGAAGGTGCTAAAGCTGAGGAAGGGCTGGATAAAGAAACTACTTCTCTCCTTGAACAATGGGAGAAGATAAAAAAGATTTATTCTAAGGATGAACTTGTCTATAAAGTGCGTAACCGGGAGATCCGTCTGCCGCTTTATTCGGAATCTCTTGCCCACAAAAAAATCCCTAAGCTTTCTCTTCCCAGATTCAAAGACCCCGGTGAGATCTACCGCTGGATGCGGGAGGAAAACCTCCCGGGATATTTTCCCTTTACCGCTGGTGTTTTTCTACTAAAGCGCAAGGGGGAAGATCCCACCCGAATGTTTGCAGGAGAAGGCGATCCGGCCCGGACCAACCGGAGGTTCAAGCTTCTGTCAGAAAACTATGAAGCGAAACGTCTTTCTACCGCTTTCGATTCTGTAACCCTTTATGGATGCGATCCTGAAAAGCGTCCGGATGTGTATGGAAAAGTAGGAACCTCCGGCGTTAGTATTTGCACCCTGGATGATGTTAAAGTACTTTATGATGGTTTTGACCTGTGTGCTCCAAATAATTCTGTTTCCATGACTATTAACGGCCCTGCTCCCATGATGCTGGCAATGTTCTTAAATACTGTAATTGACCAGCAGGTAGAAAAGTTTACAAAGAAAAATGAAAAAGAGCCTTCCTCTGAGCAGTATCAGAATATCCGCAATAATGCTCTTTCCCAGGTACGCGGCACAGTCCAGGCAGATATATTAAAAGAGGACCAGGGACAGAACACCTGTATATTTTCAACAGCATTCGCCCTTACGATGATGGGAGATATTCAGGAATATTTTGTAGAGAAAAATGTGCGGAATTTTTATTCAGTTTCTATTTCCGGCTACCATATAGCTGAAGCCGGAGCCAATCCCATCACTCAGCTTGCCTTGACTTTATCTAATGGATTTACTTATGTGGAATATTACCTTTCCCGGGGCATGCCGCTTGACAGTTTCGGCCCTAATCTTTCTTTTTTCTTTTCTAATGGGATGGATCCTGAATATACTGTCATTGGACGGGTGGCCCGTCGCATTTGGTCAATTGCCATGCGCGAAAAATACGGGGCTTCCAAGCGTTCCCAGATGCTTAAATACCATATCCAGACATCAGGTCGTTCTCTCCACAGTCAGGAGATTCAGTATAATGATATCCGTACCACTCTCCAGGCGTTGTGTGCTGTTTATGACAACTGCAACAGCCTGCATACTAATGCCTATGATGAAGCCATTACTACTCCCAGTGCTGAATCTGTGCGAAGGGCCCTGGCCATTCAGCAGATAATTAACCAGGAATGGGGGCTGGCTAAAAATGAGAATATGAACCAGGGCAGTTTTATCGTTGAAGAGTTGACTCAACTGGTCGAAGAAGCAGTTCTAATGGAATTTGACCGTATTGCAGAACGCGGGGGAGTACTTGGGGCAATGGAGACAGGCTTTCAGCGCAGCATGATCCAGGAAGAATCTATGCACTATGAGCTGCAAAAGCATACAGGAGAGCTTCCCATAATCGGGGTCAATACTTTCTGTGATCCAGAGGCAGATCAGTCCCATATTGACGCCGCTGGAAGTTGCATTCCGCTTTCCCGGGCGACCGAGGAAGAAAAACAATCCCAGCTTAAGCGCTTGGCGGAATTCAAGCAGCGAAATAAAAAGGAAGCCCCGGCAGCCCTTAAGCATCTGCAAAAGACCGCCCTTGCTGGAGAAAACATATTCGCCGAACTTATGGATACTGTGAGAGTTTGCTCTCTGGGTCAGATAACCCAAGCCCTTTATGAAGTAGGGGGGAAGTACCGGCGGAATATGTAGCCTGCTTTCTATTTTAGGAAATCCCTTGTCTGTAAACATGAACCGTGAAGTTCTCCGGCTGGCAGTGCCCAATATCCTGAGCAATATCTCTATACCGCTTTTAGGAATGGTAGACACAGCCCTTATGGGGCGCTTGGAATCCGAGGTATTTATAGGAGCGGTAGCGCTGGGCAGTATTCTTTTTAACTTTATTTACTGGGGCTTTGGTTTTTTACGCATGGGGACAACCGGCCTTACAGCTCAAGCATTCGGCCGTTCAGATCAGCGGGAGGGAATTGCGATTCTTGCTCGGGGGCTTATGGTTGCAGTAGTAGGAAGCATGCTGATTATTATTATACAAGGGGCCATAGCTTGGCTGGGATTTAGCTTGATTCCAGGTGATGAGTCCGTAAAACAACTGGCTAAACAATATTTTTACATCCGTATCTATGCCGCTCCAGCCACGCTTGCTCTTTATGTGATCCAGGGTTGGTTTCTTGGTATGCAGAATGCCCGTTATCCCATGGTGTTAATGGTTATCATCAACTTGCTCAATATTCTTTTTAATCTATTTTTTGTTTACCA
>CBFDDY010000174.1:0-5505 GCA_965603705.1 uncultured bacterium
TCATTTCCAATAACTTCTATCTTTTCTATAACTTCCTGTCCATAAACATAAAATGGCAGGCAACAAAATAATATTATTAAAATAAATTTTCTCATTTTCCCTTCCTTATACCATAATTGCCTTTAAAAATAAAGATATGAGGCGTTCAAATCTCTTTCTTCACACCATTTATATAACTATTATAACATAACTAAAGTTTCATATTTAGCCTGGATTATTCACAAGTCGAGATTGCTGCAGATGCGAGGAGTCAAGAGTACATACTATACTAAAGTCAGCCCGCCTGCCTCCATAAGATAAGTCTTGTCGCAGAATTGGGCCACTTTTTCATTATGAGTAACGATTATAGAAGAAAGATTCTTTTGAATATGCAGCTGACGGATAAGCCCCAGGATCATCTGTCCGGTTTTCCAGTCCAGATTGCCAGTCGGTTCATCCGCTAAGAGTAATCTCGGATTGTTGATCAAAGCCCGGGCTATGGCGATCCTCTGCTGTTCACCACCGGAAAGCTGCCCTGGCCTAAGCTCAACCTTATCCTCTAAGCCTACTTCTCTTAGCAGTTTAACAGCTTGCACTTGGGCTTCTTTCCTTTTCACCCCTTTAATTAAAAGCGGGAGACTAACATTCTCCCAGGCTGAGAATTCCGGAAGAAGATGATAAAATTGAAAAATAAATCCCACCTTTTTATTTCGGATCAACGCTTTTTTAATTTCATCTTTTGCAAAAATATCCTCCCCATCCAGAAAAACCTTTCCCTGGGTCGGCTTATCCAGCACTCCAAATAAATTCAAAAGAGTAGTCTTGCCAACTCCGGAAACTCCCATAACAGCGACCAGTGCCCCATTTTCCAAGTCAAAATTCAGTCTATCAAAAACACACAAAGTTCCTCTGGGTAAAGGATATTCTTTACAAAGATCTTTAACTAGGAGGATTTTACTCATATTTCAATGCCTTTACCGGATCAACCCGGGAAGCCCTATGCGCAGGGAACAAAGTGGAAAGAAAACTTATCAGTAAAGCTACCGCAATTATCACTAATAAATCCAAAATACCAATACGGAAAGGCACAAAGGCAATTTGGTAAATATCAGCTGGAACCTTGATCAATTCAAAAGTATTTGCCAGCCAGCACCAAGCAAGTCCCAAAGCTGTACCGAAACCTGTCCCAAAAATACCAATCATAGCCCCCTGTAAGAAAAATATTTTTCTTATCCCCCGGGAAGTAGCTCCCATAGCCTTAAGAATACCGATGTCCCGGGTCTTCTCCATAACCATTAAAATGAGAGTTGCGATAATGTTTAAGGCCGCTACCAGGACGATAAGGGTTATGGTAAGGAACATCAATTTTTTCTCCAGTTTAAGAGCAGAGAAAAGCGGTTTATTCATCTCCATCCAGGTAGTAGCATAGGTCTCAACAGGGATTACTTCCTTTATCCTTTCCTTTAGCTCAGAAGCCAGAAAAATATCTTCTATTCTGACTTGAACAAGATTTATATTTTCCCCCAAATTAAATATCTCCTGAGCATTCTTAAGGGGGATCATGGCAGTAGAAGAGTCAAATTCATATAATCCGGTAGTAAAAATTCCAGCAACTTTTAATCTTTTTACCTTGGGACTAATCCCCAACGGAGTCAACCGGGAAGAGAGAGAAAGGACAGAAACAACATCTCCGACCGAAGCCCCAATATTAAAAGCCATATCCTGTCCCAGCAATATTTCTCCCCGTATCGCCTCAGGCTCAGGAATCCTGCCAAATTCCAGATCCTGCAGCCAGGGGGAGGTCTCCCATTCCAGCTCAAAATCGACACCTCTCAGAATTCCCCCCGCACTTTTATATGGTCCCTGAAAAAGAACTGTATCATATACCACAGGTGTAGCTCCAATAACTCCTTCGATATTTTTTAGGGAAGAGATCAACCCAGAAAAATCTGATATTCCCTCCCCACTCATATCAGAGATCATGATATGGGAAGTTGAACCCAAGATCTTATCCTGGACATCATTCTGGAAACCGGTGATCAGGGCAATAGCGATAATAAGAGCCATAACCCCGATAGTAATACCAAGAGTAGAGATAGAGGTAATAACCGAAATAAATGCCTGTTTTCGCCTAGCTGTCAGATATCGTTTAGAAACAAACCATTCATAGCTCATAATAAAATATATTTTTCTTTTATGCCTTAGGCCGCAGAAGAGGAAAAAGGATCACTTCTCTTATGGACTTACAATCGGCAAAGAGCATAATCAAGCGGTCTATGCCGATCCCCTGACCTCCAGTGGGAGGAAGCCCATACTCTAAAGCTTCGACATAATCATTATCTACTACATGCGATTCCTCATCCCCCTGCTTTCTCGCTTCACTTTGCTGCTCAAATCTCTGCTTTTGTTCAGCTGGATCGGTCAGCTCACTAAAAGCGTTCGCTATCTCCATGCCGGCTATCATTAGTTCAAACCGTTCAGCTTCATGAGGATTATCCTGGGAAGCTTTAGCTAAAGGAGAGATTTCCTTGGGAGGATTGGTCACAAATGTAGGTTGGATCAGATTCGGCTTGGCGTACTTGTCAAAAATCACATCTAAAGCCTTACCATAAGTAAGTGATGTCCCTTTACTCGCAAGGGTTGAAGCCAATTCTATTATTTCTTTTTTGTTTTCAAAACGGCCGAGGGCTATCCCACTGTAATGGGAGAGAGCTTCCATGAATTTGATCTTTTTCCAAGGCCTTTTAAAAGAGATCTTATGCTCGCCATATGTAATCTCCTCAGTTCCAAGGAGTTTTAAACTCAGGGAATTGATTAATTCCTCCGCCCGATCCATCATGTCATTATAATCACTGTAAGCTTCATAGAATTCCAACATAGTAAATTCAGGATTATGCTCGGAAGAAATCCCCTCGTTCCTGAAACTCCGGTTTATCTCATAGACTTTATCGAGCCCTCCAACGGTAAGTCTTTTTAAATACAATTCAGGTGCTATTCTTAAATATAGCTCCATTCCCAGGGCATTATGAAAAGTCTTAAAAGGCTTTGCCAGAGCACCTCCGGGAATAGGATGCATCATAGGAGTTTCAACTTCGATATACCCACGCTCATTAAAATATTCCCTGATACAGGCGTTCATAAGACTGCGAAGCCTGAATGTCTTAACTGTATCCCGGTTGACAATAAGATCCAGGTGGCGTTTCCGGAAACGAAGTTCCACATCCTGCAGTCCGTGCCACTTTTCCGGTAAAGGATGCAGGCATTTAGCCAGAAAAGTAAAAGAGCCGGCCAGAACAGTCAATTCCCCGGTCCGGGTCTTGAACAATGCCCCTTTAACAGCAAGCATGTCACCAATATCTAATAATGAAAAAAGAGCGAATTGTTTTTTCCCAAGATGGTCTTCTCGAAGATAAACCTGCAGTTTCGCCTGAGAATCAGCTATGTGAAAAAATACGGCTCTCCCCATCTTGCGAATAGAAACAATCCTTCCGGGAACATAGACCTTGACCTTTTTTTCCTCAAGTTCCTGCTTGGATTCTTCAGCATACTCAGAAACGACCTCATAAACAGAATGGGTCGTTTCAATCTTATGGGGGAACAGCTCAACGCCTGCTTCAGCAAGCTTTGCCATTTTTTCTTTCCGGACGATCTCCTGTTCACTTAGCTTCACTCTCTCATTCCTTGTTTCACTCATGTTTGACTCCCTTTAATGGTTTGTCATCTTCTGCTTTTTTTTTATTTAGTGCATCCAGAATACCATTGATAAAAGTAGCAGACTGTTCACTGCTGTATTTTTTGGCGATCTCTATAGCTTCATTGATGATTATTGCCGGAGCCAAATCTTTATCATACAACATTTCATAAGCGGCCATTCGCAGAATATTTTTATCTACAATTGCCATGCGGGCCATTCTCCAATGTTGAGAGGCTGATTGAATTATCTTATCTATTTCCGCTTGATTGGCAGCTATACCACAAATCAGGCGGGTACAGAGATCTATTTCCTCTATGTCCGCTTTTTTATTTTCCAGGAACTGTGATATTGTTTTATCACGCTGAGAATCATCAAATTCCAGCTGAAACAGAATTTGAAGAGTACTTTCCCGGGCCTTTCTTCTTTTGCCCATAAAAGAAGTCTAGCTCCTCAAAGCCCTGAATTCTTTATCAGGTTTATAGTCTCAATAAGCGAAAAAGTAGCGTCATAGCCTTTATTCCCCACTTTTGTTCCAGCTCTCTCTATTCCCTGCTCAATAGTATCGACCGTCAATATTCCATATGATACCGGTATCCCTTCCTCCATAGAGATCTGGGCCAGACCTTTAGTCACCTCTGCACTTAAATAATCAAAATGGGGAGTATCGCCCCGGATAAGAGCCCCAAGGCATATAATCCCATCTACTTTTTTGCCTTCTGCCAGTTTTTTCGCTATAACAGGCACCTCAAAAGATCCAGGTACTTTATAGATCGATATATCCTTATCAGTAGCTCCCAGTTTATTGAGAGCATCAAGCGCCCCTTCCAGCAGTCTTCCTGAGATAAATTGATTAAATCGACTGAGGATGATCCCGATCTTTAAACCTTCAGCTTTAAGTTTTCCCTCATATGTTTTCATATTACACTCCTGTTATTTCCCCTGGAAATTCGGCTTTCTTTTTTCCAGAAAAGCCTTAGTCCCTTCCTTGCTGTCTTCACTATTACAGGAAGCACCAAAAAGATCAGCTTCCAGAAGGAGAGCTTCATCCATAGGCATATCAAATCCTTTATTAACAGCACCTATAGCATATTCAAGAGCTATAGGACCATTTGCGATCATTACATTTGCCAAGGCCTCGCAGGCTAAACGAAGATTCTCCGGCGGCACGACTTTATTCAGCAAGCCTATTTGTAAAGCCTCAGCTGCGTCAATGACTTTTCCGGTCAGGATCATTTCCATAGCTTTTCCTTTACCCACAAGCCTTGACAATCTTTGTGTCCCGCCGAATCCCGGGATCAGCCCTAATTTGACTTCCGGTTGTCCCATTTTCGCATTCTCAGCCCCAATCCTGATATGACAAGCCAGGGCCATCTCAGTGCCGCCGCCTAGGGCATAGCCGTTAACAGCAGCGATCACCGGCTTGGGATAATTTTCCATAAGTTTAGTTACTTCTTGACCTTTTAAAACATACTGCCTTCCAGTGTCATGATCAAGCTCAGCCAGTTCACTGATATCCGCTCCAGCAATAAAAGCTTTCTCTCCGGAACCGGTCAAGATAACAGCCTTTATTTCCATGTCCTCCTTGAAAGCAAGGAAAGCTTCATGCATTTCCTCGACTGTTTTAATATTCAAGGCATTTAATTTATCCGGCCGGTTAATAATAATCCAACCCAGCCCATTTTCTTTCCTGATAGTCAAATTTTCATATGCCACTATTTTAACTCCTTCCTCTTTGAACTATTCATAAAAAATGTCGCTATGGATGAAATTCAGGTGCGGCTTGTGCTCGCTTCAGATTTTTAACGCCATTCTTCTTCGTTTTTCTCGGCGCC
>CBFDDY010000175.1:0-5490 GCA_965603705.1 uncultured bacterium
AGTGTAGTCAATGGAAACCAAGGGCGTTTCGGAATAGTCCAGGATTCCCTTTAGTTTTCCCTGGGCAGCATTTTTTATAGCATTATTTGCTTCTTCTGCAGTTGTGTTTTTGCTTAACAAAGCGACCAGGTCGACAAGTGATACATTAGGGGTTGGAACTCTGATAGCCATACCATCTATTTTCCCTTTCAGCTCAGGCATTACAAGCCCAACGGCTTTTGCAGCTCCTGTGGTTGTGGGAATCTGAGATACGGCAGCGGCCCGGGCTCGTCTCAGGTCTTTGTGGGGAGTGTCCAGGATACGCTGGTCACTGGTGTAGGCATGGATGGTAGTCATGAATGCTTTTTCTATTCCGAATTCTTCATGCAATACTTTTGTGGGGGGAGCCAGGCAATTGGTTGTGCAGGAGGCATTGGAGATGATGTGATGGTTTTCCGGTTCATATTGACCTTCATTTACTCCCAGAACCACAGTTATATCCGGGTCTATGGCCGGGGCTGAAATTATGACTTTTTTTGCGCCGCCCTGTTCGATGTGTTTGGTGGCATCTGCTCTTTTTCTAAAAAGTCCGGTAGATTCGATCACAACCGGAATCCCGAGGTCTTCCCAGGGGAGATTGCCTGGATCTCGTTCTGTAAATACTTTTATCTCTTTTCCATCAACAAAAATAGAATTTTCTTTTGCCTGAATTTCAGCATCCAAAATACCGAGGACAGAATCATACTTAAGCAGATGAGCCAGAGTCTTTGCATCCGTAATATCATTGACAGCTGTGATATCTACGTCAGGATCTTGATATGAAGCCCTAAAAACATTTCTGCCGATCCTGCCAAATCCATTTATGCCAATTTTAATGCTCATGAAATACCTCCATATTATTTATAATTATGTTATCCTGAACTATTCATAAAAAATGTCGATATATATAATAAATCTTTATTAATATGTATTATATATTGATTGATTAATAAATGGCTTACTATTTCGTTTGCAATATAATCTCTATTTCTAATCGACATTTTTTACTTTCCAAGCAAGACGAACTTACCGCACCTGCTTTGTTACAGGGTACTCGCGGTGAAGGACCACAGCTTCGTACCCTGTGCCTTGCATCTACGGCAACCTCGACTCGTGAATAATCCAAGTTTATTAAGTAACATAAATCAAAATTAGTTGCAAGCATAAGGGATCAAGTCTTCATATTCCACATTCCCTTCTCAGTTTTTATCCATTTTGCATTTACTATTTTCCATTTTCTGAGTAACATATGTATCGGCATTTTTTATGAAAACATATACATCTAACTCTGAGGAAGAAACTTTTAAGCTGGCAAAAAGTATTTCCTCTAATTTCAAAGGGGATGAAGTTGTGCTCCTTGTCGGAGAACTCGGGGCAGGAAAAACCGTATTCACCAAGGGTATTGCGGCAGGGTTGGAATTTGCTGACCATAACAGAGTGTGCAGCCCTTCTTATACCCTGATCAATCTTTATAAGGCCAAATTCCCTATAATCCATATAGACCTCTATCGCCTGGAAAATAAAGATGATATTTTTGGACTGGGATGGGAAGATTATCTTGGCCAGGGAGTTATAGTGATAGAGTGGGCTGACAAGTTGGATTTTAACGGACCGGCTATTCGAGTATTAATTAAGGTTGGAGAAAACGAGCAGCGAGTTATCAGCTTGGATTATTAAATGGCAACCTCGACTCGTGAATAACCAGGTTAATAGAAGTGAAACTTATGAAAGCTTGCTGACTGCTTTTAGGAGCTTTTGGGTGGATAGAGAGATATTATCTGCCCCAAGTATTGCAGATATTACGGCAATGCCGTCAGCTCCGGCTGCCATTACTTCTGATGCGTTGGAAAAATTAATCCCTCCAATAGCTAGTATGGGGATTTTAACCTGCTCGCGCATTTTCTGCAGGCCTTTAAGGCCCAATTCAGGGTCCAGGTCTTTTTTTGAATCAGTGTAAAAAAGCGGGCTGGCACCCAAATAATTTGCTCCTTCGGTTTCAGCTTTGATTGCTTCTTTAACCGTATTGACACTGATCCCTATGATTTTGTTATTTCCCAGGATTTTCCGGGCCTGGGAAAGCGGCATGTCTTTTTGCCCCAGATGAACTCCATCCGCTTTGCAGGCCTGGGCGATATCTACTTTATCATTGATGATAAAGGGAATGTTGTACGGGTCTAAGATATTGAATATCCTAAAAGCTAAGTCCAAAAAATCTCTAGCATTAAGGTTTTTTGCTCTTAATTGGATCATTGAAGCCCCGGCTTTTATAGCCTCCAGGGTCAAGGCCGGCAGGTCTTTTCCTGCGGTAAAATCTGCATCTGCAACCAGACAGAGTTTCCAGTTTATAATTTTCATATTTAATAAAATTATACCAGCTGTATTTGCTCCAGACAAGGGGGTACAAAACAGGAGCGGAACCATAGTCGGCTCATTGTACAAAGAAGTTTGCAATAATCAGGTAGTTCAGGTATAAAACAAAAGGTAGAAAGGAGGATAAAATGCAGATTTTATCTGAGTACTATAACTATATTATGGGAAATATTTATCTAAGGTTTATGTTTATCCTGGTAATTACTCTAGTAGCGGCTTTCCTGATTAAGTTGATCGTTAAACAGGTTCTGAGGCCTCTGACTAAGAAGACAAAGACAAAGATCGATGATATCCTGGTAAATACCCTTTCAACAGTAATTTTTTATGTTGTTTTTGCCCTTGGTTTTAAAATAGGGTTTCAGCATTTCGAATTTAAATCAAGTATTTATAACAGCATAATCGACACTGTTTTAGTCATAATTGTTTGTGTTCTTATCATCCGGATCATCAAAAATTTTGCTGAATACTGGCAGAGGGACTGGGCTGCTAAGACTGCCTCAACAGCAGATGATAGATTGATTCCTTTAGCAGAGAAAATAATGAAGGTTGTGGTTATAGTTTTGGGGATTATATTTATTTTTGATTCATGGAGTATTGATATCAGCCCATTACTTGCGACTGCAGGAATTGCCGGTCTAGCTGTAAGTTTTGCTGTAAAGGATTCTTTGGCTAATATGCTAGGCGGACTACAGCTTGTCCTGGATAAGACATTTAAAGTTGGGGACAAGATAAAGATTGAATCAGGAGAGATGGGAGTGGTTGAGGACATTGGTTTAAGGAGCACAAAATTGAAGACGTATGATAATGAAGTAATATATATCCCCAACGGATACATGGCAAATGCAAAAATAAAAAATTACACAGTCCCGGATTTGACTCTGCGGGTGAATGTGGAATTTGGAGTGGAATATGGCTCTGATCCTGAAGAAGTAAGAAAAGTAGTCTTGGCGGCGATAAAAGGAATAGAGAATGTACTGGAGGCGCCTGTGCCGGTAGTTTCCTTTATAAAAATGTCGGATTTCTCTCTGGATTTTATTGCCCGTACATGGGTAGAGAATTACGGAGATGCCTATTCAACAAAATTACTTATGATTGATGTGATTTATTATTCTTTAAACAAAGCTGGTATTGGAATACCATTTCCAACCCAAACTATTTATACCAAATCTGATGATGGAGATAAGAATGTTAGATAGATGCAAGGAAAAGATCATTGAAGTAAAGGATTTTCCCAAGCCTGGGATAGGATTCAAAGACATCACCCCCTTAATAGAAGATGTGGAATGTTTCCGTTATTTGATCGATAGTATTTCCTCCTGGGCAGAAAAAAAGAAAACAGAAAAAATCATAGGTATTGAATCACGCGGCTTTTTATTTGGGGCTCCTGTAGCTTATAACCTTGGCCTGGGCATGGGAGTTGTGCGCAAGCAAGGAAAGCTCCCCCGGGAAACAGCTTGTGTAAAAGCGCCTAATGAATATGCTGTGGAATATTTTGAGATGCACAAAGACAGTATTTCCCCAGGACAAAAAATCCTTATCGTGGATGACCTTATTGCTACCGGCTCTTCGTCAATAAGTGCTATTGACCTAGTGAAAGAAATTGGGGGGAAAGTCACAGGATTTGCTGCAGTTGTGGACCTTGCTTTTTTAAACGGGATTGAGGCGATTAAAAAGGCTCACCCTGAGGTTGAAATATTTTCTCTTATTAGCTTTAAGGAATAAGCGGGTAATATGCAAAACTGGCTGAACCGGGTTTTTAAACTTGAAGAAAACAACACCACTCTGCGTACAGAAATGTTAGGGGGTACGACTACGTTCATGACCATGTCCTATATAATTTTCTTTCAACCGGCAGTATTGTCTGCATGCGGAATGGATAAGGGCGCAGTTATGGTTGCCACCTGTATTTCGTCAGCCTTAGCTACTCTTTTGATGGGGCTTTTAGCAAAATACCCGATAGCTCTAGCTCCTGCCGTGGGACATAATATCTTTTTTGCCGTGATTGTCTGTGGGACAATGGGCTATTCATGGCAGATTGCCTTGGGTGCCGTATTTATCTCAGGTTCCGTTTTTGTCCTCCTTTCTCTTGCTGGGGTTTGGGGAAAACTGGTTTCTGCTGTGCCCGATTCACTTAAATATGCAATTGCCGTAGGCATAGGATTTCTGATTTCTTTTGTGGGTATGGAATATTGCGGCCTAGTAGTGGATACGCCGGGTGTTTTGGTAGGGATCGGGGATTTGACCAGCAAACCGGTTATCCTGGCTTTGTTCGGAGTGATGCTGACTGCGGTTTTGATGGTATTAAAGGTGAGGGGAGCTATTCTTATAGGGATTTTAGCAACCGCGTTTTTGGGAATTCCCCTGGGAGTAGTCCATTATAATGGAATTTTGGCGGCTCCTCCCAGTATTTCTCCCACTTTTTTTAAATTGGATATTATGGGAGCTTTTCAGACGGGCCTTATTTCTATTGTTTTTGTCTTCTTTTTTTTAGACCTTTTTGATACGGTGGGTACTTTGATCGGAGTCAGCAGTCAAGCTGGTTTTTTGAAAAAAGGAAAGCTTCCCCGTGCTAATAAGGCTATGTTTGCTGATGCAGTGGGAACAGTAAGCGGCGCCTTATTAGGGACCTCGACTGTAACCAGTTATATTGAAAGTGCTACAGGGATAGCTCAGGGTGCCAGGACCGGCTTGGCCAATATTTTCACATCATTTTTCTTTTTAATCGCCCTTTTTTTTAGCCCCTTGGCTGAGCTGATCGGGGGAGAATATGTTTACAATGATATTATATTGCGTCCGGTAATTGCACCGCCTTTAATAATAGTCGGTTTTTTAATGATGAAAACTATTACCCGTATTGAGTGGGCTGACCTTACCGAAGGTTTGCCAGCTTTTTTGACTCTGATTGTAATACCACTGACATTAAGTATAACTGAAGGGATTGCCTTTGGATTTATTAGTTACTCGATCTTGAAGCTTGTATCAGGAAAAGGGAAAGAGGTACATTGGTTGATCTACTTGTTTGCTGTGTTGTTTATAATCCGCTATATAATTACCTGAATTATTCATAAAAATTGCTAATGATGTACTCAAAAAAACAAAAAC
>CBFDDY010000176.1:0-5464 GCA_965603705.1 uncultured bacterium
GCTTGACCTCCCGGGCAAATTTTGTCAGAAAAACAGCTTCTGTAAGCGCTAAACTACCCCCCCCGGCAACTCCCACAGTTTTGTCCCGGAAAAATGCCCCATCACAGGTAGCGCAATATGAAACCCCTCTGCCGGTCAACTCTTTTTCACCCGGGACTTCTAATTTCCGGTAATTTGACCCTGTAGCTATAATAAGAGCCTGCGTCAGGTATTTTGTTTCTCCACAAACTATCTGCCACTGATTATCTTGCTTGTCAACTCGATTGACTTCAGCAGTTTCAATCTCGGCCCCGAACTTCTCTGCTTGTTTGCGAAAACCCTCCACCAAGGGAAAAGGGGCCACTCCCTCAGGAAAACCGGGGTAGTTTTCAACCCAGTCAGTCATAAGTATCTGCCCTCCCGGCATACTTTTCTCCAGGACCAAAGTATTAAGCTTTGCCCGTCCCGTATATATTGCAGAGGACAGCCCAGCCGGCCCGGCTCCAATAATGATAACATCAAATAGTTTACTCGTATTCATTCTCAGCAGCACCTCCCTAGGTAAAGATTAGATTTCAGGCTAACCTGGCTTTTTATCCCCAACCAAGCTTTTCTTGCAGTAAATCAAAATAATTTCTCTTGGGAGAGGAAATCAACATTAAAGCACAAGCGCTATTTTGTATTTCTAATATCTCATTTTTTTCCATCAAGTTCCCTCTCTGCCCATCCAGAGTCAGGTAGGTATTCTCTCCACTCGTCAGTATCTTAAACTTGATCTTTGATTCTAAAGAAATGACCATAGGACGAAAAGACAGGGTATGAGGGCAGATAGGAGCGATTATTATTGCTGGAATTTGGGGCTGAATTATCGGCCCCCCAGCTGAAAGTGAATATGCAGTTGAACCGGTAGGAGTGGAAATAATGAGTCCATCAGAACGAGGAGTAGAGATCTCCTTATCATCGATCCACATAGCATACTGGATCATGCGGGCCAAGGCACCTTTGTTGATGACAATATCATTCAGGCAATAAAATGTTTCCCCTCTGGTAAAAACCTCAAGCATCTGCCTATGACTGACAATTTTATTATTTCCAGCCAAGTATGCATCAAGGGTTAAAAAGATCTCTCCCTGCGGTACTTCAGTAAGAAAGCCAAGACTTCCCAGATTGACTCCCATAACCGGCACTTGTTTCTGAGCCGCAAGATGGGCGATACTTAGTAAAGTTCCGTCTCCCCCCAGAACAACAACCAAGTCCACCTCAAGAGGAATACTTTCTCTTGCAATAGTTCCTGCCCGACCGAGTTTTTTGGCAGCTGTTTCTTCCAGTACGCATTCAATCCCTTTCTGAGAAAAATAGCGGATGAGCTCTTCAAGGGCTTTTTTTACATCAGGGGCATGCGGCTTTATGACAAATCCTACGCGCTTAACTTTTCGCATTCCAGGCAACCTCCTTCACTAAATTTTTCAAGTTACTTGGGCTTAAACAGTCAGAATTCAAGGACCACCTTATAAAAAATTCCCTGTTTCCTTTCTGCCCCTGGATAGATGTTCCTGTAACACCCTTAACATGAAATCCCATATCTTGCGCCTGATCAATAATTCTGATCATAACCTCTTCATGTATACCCGGATTCTGAACAATGCCTTTTTTTCCTACCTGCTCTTTTAGCACTTCAAATTGAGGTTTGATCAGAGAAATCAAATCTCCGTTTTCCAAAAGATCTTTTATTGCAGGTAAAATTTTTAGTACAGAAATAAATGACACATCCATAGTAATGAGATCCAAAGTATCAGAAAAATCTTTCTTCTCTAAATAGCGGGCATTTTTATTTATCAACACTACCCGCGGATCTTTGCGTAAATTCCAATCAAGCTGCCTGGTATCCACATCCACAGCAAAAACCTTCCTTGCTCCTCGTTGCAGCAGGCAATCTGTGAAGCCACCTGTCGAAGCCCCCAAGTCAGCGGCGGCCTTGTCATCCACGGAAAATTTAAACTCCCCCAAAGCCTCTGCTAATTTCAATCCTCCCCGAGACACAAAAGGAAGCTTCTCCTTTAAAATTAAATCCAGTTCCTTATCCAATAATTGACCGGATTTTTCTACTCTTTCCTGTTGAAAAAAAACCAAACCGGCCATGATCAAAGCCCGGGCTTTACGAGTATTCTCAGCTAACCCCTGATATACAACCAACTTGTCAGCCCGTATCTTTTTGTTCATAACTAATCAGGATATCCGAGCAATAAACTCTTTTATCTGTTCAATCAATCCCTCTGTGTCCAGTTTTAACATGGCTTTGATCTGATCTACTGTACCAACCTGATAAATATCCAAAGGCAGGCCTATGCTTTTAAAACGGACATCAAATTTCATGTTTCTGTCCAGCACTTCCCGGACTGCGCTTCCCAACCCTCCGGTAATAATACCCTCCTCCACAGTTATAATCCTGCAGCCGGGCTGAGCATATCTCAGAATCATCTCTTCATCAAGAGGTTTGGCGAAACGGGCATTTACTACTGCTAAATCCAGTCCCTCTTTTTTCAGCTTAATGGCTGCTTCCAGAGCCGCATTTACCATATTACCATAGACAAAAAGCAGATCCGAGCCTTCCTTCAGGAGCTCGCTTTTCCCCAGAGGAATTTGCTTCAACTCCTTATCAATAGTAACTCCATATATTTTTCCTTTGGGGAAACGCACAGCAGCAGGATGAGAATAAAGAAAGGCAGATTTTATCATATGCTGCAGTTCATTTTCATCTTTGGGCGCCATAACTATCATATTAGGCATGTGCCTAAGATAAGCAATATCATTAATTCCCTGATGAGTAGGTCCGTCAGCAGGTACGATCCCAGACCTGTCGAGGGCAAAAACAATGGGGATATCCATCAGGCTAACATCATGATAAAGCTGGTCATAAGCTCGCTGGAGAAAAGTCGAATAGATCGCAACCAGTGGTTTAAATCCTTCAAGTGCCAGCCCGGCAGCAAAATCAACAGCATGCTGTTCTGCTATACCTACATCATAGAATCGCTCCGGATACTTCTGTCTAAAAGCTTCCAAGCCAGTTCCTTCAGGCATTGCTGCTGTTATGGCCACTATCTTTTCGTCTTTCTCGGCCAGTTTGACTACAGCCCTGCCGAATACTGAAGAAAAAGTAGCTCTTTTATCAGTACTGCTAGCTTTGCCGGATTTGACCTCAAAAGGAGAAGCACTGTGAAACCGGGATGGACTTGACTGGGCAGGAGCATAACCTTTCCCTTTTTTAGTCACACAGTGAATGAGAACCGGTCCCTTACAATTTTTTGATTCTTCAAAAACTTCTATTAAAGACGCCAAACTGTGCCCCTGAACCGGGCCGACGTACCGTATTCCCAGCTCTTCAAATACCAATCCAGGAAAAAAAACCTTCTTAATCACCTCTTCCAGTCCCCGGCCCATCTTTATTAAAGGCCAACCAATTACCGGCAGGGCTTTTAAAAATATTTTTGCATGATCTTTGATACGCAAGTAATGCTGTCCGGAAGCAAGGTAAGTAAGATAGCGAGACATAGCCCCTACATTGGGGGAAATCGACATTTCATTGTAATTCAAGACAATGATCAGCTTCTCTCTCAGATGGCCAATCTGGTTTAATGCTTCCCAGGCTATTCCTCCGGTCAGCCCCCCATCTCCGACCACAGTCACAACATGGTGTCCTTTTTTTCTTTTGTCCCTGGCTACAGCCATGCCCAGAGCTGCTGAGAGGGCAGTAGAGGCATGCCCGGTGTTAAAAACATCATACTCACTTTCCTCGCGACAGGGAAAGCCACTCAGGCCACCTGCCTGCCGTAAAGTCGAAAACCTATTTTTACGGCCGGTGATGATCTTATGAGTATAACACTGATGCCCCACATCCCAGATAATTTTATCCACGGGAAAATCAAAGACAAAATCCAAGGCCAGGGTTAGCTCGACCACCCCCAGATTTGAAGAGAGGTGTCCGCCGGTTTTTGAGACAACCTGAATGATTAAATCTCTGATTTCTCCCGCCACTTGAGAGAGTTCTTTTAAAGTAAGTCTTTTAATATCTTGGGGGGATTCTATCTCATCCAGTATTTTTCGCATTCTCTTTACCTTTCTTAACCTTTAAAAGCATTTCTGCTAAAATTTTCAGTTCTTTTGTATTTAATAATATCTTATCCAAGGCAGCAATCGCCAGACCTATATATCTATCCAACCTCTCCTTTGTTTTTTCATAACCATACACGGTTATGGAATTAGGGCGGGAAACTCTGCTGCCGCAAACATCTTCCTCTGAATCCAGAATATCATCCCGTGTCTGAAATGCCAGTCCGATATTTGTACCATAATTACACATTGCATCCATTTGGGGTAAAGAGGCCTGTCCCAACAAAGCCCCTATCTTTACGGAAGCAAGGATCAAAGAAGCTGTTTTTTTCTCGATAATACTTTGAAATTCCTCTTTAGATATTCCTGCCGGTGAAAGTGTGACATCCAGCATCTGTCCGCCTATCATCCCAGCCACACCTGCTGATCTGCTAACCTCTATGATAACTTCTCCTCTGACACTTGCAGCCTGTCCTTTCAGGGAGGAGCCGGCCATTAATTCAAATGCCAGAGTTAATAATCCATCCCCGGCTAAAAGGGCAATATCTTCTCCATAAGTCTTATGACAGGCAGGTTTTCCCCTGCGAAAATCATCATTATCCAGACAAGGCAGATCATCATGAATAAGCGAGTAATTATGGATCAGCTCAATTGCGCAGGCAAAGGGAAGCACTGTCTTCTGGTCAGCGCCAAAACATTCTCCAGCTGAGAGAGTAAGTAAAGGCCGAAACCTCTTTCCTCCAGAAAGAACAGCATAGCGCATTGCCTGAGATAAAACAGAGCCATCCCCACGTAAAATCGAATCCAGAGCAGTTTCTACTGCCCATTTTTTTTGTTTCAGGCCCTCAACATCATCCATTTTATTTTAAAAAGGGAGGTCGTTGTTTCCCCCGGTATCCGGCTCCTCTGATTTCTCAGGAACTGCTTCTTTTTTTTCTTTAAGCTCAAATGCTTCCGGCTTTACTTCCCCTTTATCATCTTGTAAGAGAATTTCGATTTTCTTTTCCGCTTTTTCAAGTTCAGCTCTTAAATATTTTGCAAGTTTTATTCCTTTTTCAAAAAAGGCCAACGATTCATCTAGAGGCAGTCTCCCATCTTCTAATTTTTCAACTGTTTTCTCTAATTCAGCTAATGCTTTTTCAAAACTCATATCACTCATGCGG
Organism: uncultured bacterium; assembly: GCA_965603705.1. Taxonomy (GTDB): domain Bacteria; phylum Acidobacteriota; class Aminicenantia; order Aminicenantales; family Aminicenantaceae; genus JAUVXM01. The sequence goes on from CBFDDY010000176.1 coordinate 5,250, forward strand.
ATTTCTCCTTATAATCAAATCACTTTGTTCCTTGTAATGACATTTTTTTTATCTTATCGTCTATATTTTTTTTAATATCTATTTTGTTTACACGGCAATCAAACTCCCCTTGGTAAAAGGTTACGGTCATCTCTTCTCCCGTCTTAACCTCATCAATACAACTTACAATAGACCTTCCTTTGTTCTTCCAGCATAGAGTATAGCCTTTTTTAAGA
>CBFDDY010000177.1:0-5449 GCA_965603705.1 uncultured bacterium
TATTAACTCCTTTCCTGGTGGTCATACTAGCGTGGATCATCCTCAAGGGCATCTTATATCCCCTCGGCCCGACCCCTGTTGAAAACCTCGCCCATCCGTTCACCAGTGGTTTCCGGGAAGGCTATCAGACAATGGATGCCATAGCCTCCATCGTCTTCGCTGAGATCGTCATCGCCACTTTAATCTTTAAGGGCTATAAAAAAATTTCCGACCAGGTGAAAATGACCTCTATGGCCGGGGTGATCGCAGCTTCGGGATTAGGCCTTGTCTACGGCGGACTGATGTATCTGGGCGCTACATCCCGCACCCTCTTTGCTCCAGACATCGAACGGACAACCCTGCTCATCAATATCGCTCAAGGCATCCTGGGGAGCGCCGGCAAGGTCGCCCTGGGACTGGCCGTTTCCCTGGCCTGTCTGACCACTTCGATTGGATTGACAGCCACCGTAGCTGATTATTTCAGCACTCTCTCTAAAGGAAAACTCAAATATAAAACTTTATGTATAGCTACTGTTATCTTCAGCGGGGTGTTTGCCACAGTAGGTGTCACAAAAATTGTGCAGATCGCCATCCCTCTGCTGGTTATGGTCTATCCTGTGGCCATCATCCTGATTATCCTGACTATAATCGGGCGGAAGACGATACACAGGGCGGTCTATATGGGGGCGGTAACCGGTGCCTTAGCAGTCAGTGGATTCGATGCTCTCACATCAGCGGGCCTGCCCATCGCTGCAATAAATAATTTCATTGCCTATATTCCCCTGGCAAAAGCCGGTTTCCCCTGGTTCCTGCCGGCAGTTGCAGGCGGGATCTACGGGGCAATATCCATTAAGCGAAAAAAGCGGGATCAAATTTCCCTTTAGTATCATTATTATGGACAAATCAGTTATCAAAAAAATCAGAGATGTTAGGATATATGGAAAAGGATCAATAGGGGGAAAGGGCGCTGGAATAATAAAAATTAATGAGAGCAATATCCCCAAAACACACAAGCTAAGCACCCGCATCCTGGCTGCTTCATTTTTCTCAAAGTTTAAAGATAACCGCGGGAGTCTTGATAAAGATGACTTAGAGATTCTCAGCACCGTTCTTGAAACACTTGAAAATATCCCGATCAGCGTCCGCTCATCAGCAACTAATGAAGGTTTCCTTCCCGCCAACCGGGCAAAAAAAATCCGGGCCGGCGAGAACACATCCTTTATGCTGCCTAACAATCATGCCAATTTTTCCTGCCGGCTCAATCAGTTGAAGCAGGCCATATATCATATCTATAATGATTTTATCACTCAGCAGCAGCCGGAAAGCCAAGAGGAGATGGCTATTGTAATTAATCCGATTCCAGGTATTTTTGAAGATACGCTTGCAGGACCGGTTTATTATCCTCTGGTGTCAGGAGTTGCTAATTCCTTTTCTCCCTATGCCTTAAAGATACAAGATCCCAATGAGGGTTTTGCCAGGGTAGCTTTTGGTCATGGTTATGCCACAGTCCTGGATGACTTTCCGGTTATTTCCATGTCTACAATCAAGAATCCCATCCCCTTGAGATTCCTCAAGTATGGAAACAGCCAACATTTCTTTTACGCCATTGATATGACAAAAAACAAGGAACTAAAAGGAAATGAGATGGAGACCATGAAAAAACTGCATATAAAGTTTGCAGATTTTCATAAAATCAGTCTTCTCGGCGGCCTCAAAAACATGGTTTCTTTAGAAGAAATTATTCAGAACAACAGGTATGGATTTAGAAGTTGTCTGACAAAAATAATGGAATCCATCTCAGCAAAGATCTCTTCCCATTTTCAAATCGAATTTGTCTTTAATCCCAACTTTAAAGACCCTGGCCAAAATAATAACAATTTTCATGTTGTTCAATTAACCCAGTTGCCTGAAAAAAAAATAACGCCTGTTAGAATACCCAAACAGGTAAAACACACTTACTTATCCATTAACAACCTGCAAGGACAGGGAGTAAAAAGAGGGCTCACTCATGCAATCGTAGTTTCGCCTTTTACTTACTCCAAAAACAAGCACGAAGATGTGAAGCGTTCAATATCTTCAATCAACCGAAAGTTAAAGAAAAAAAATGAGAAATTCATCCTCATAGTACCAGGCCGGCTGGGAAGTAAAAATAGAGACTGGGGCATCTTTGTCGATTACCAGGATGTCAACGGAACAGCAGCGATCTTCGAATACGGGGTCGACATAGCCGGCCGCCCAGAGCCCCTTACTGAAGAAGAAAATCTCTCCGGAGGTATTTACGGCAGTCATTTTTTGTACATGATTCAGGGAGGTTTTGACGAAGAACAAAAAAAATATCAAACAAGGATGTACGGCACTCAGGGAACCCACTTCCTCACTAATTTAATGAGCACAAACACTATCTACGGCTATATTATCCCGGATGAAGATACGATCGATCCCTGGTTTTTCACACTATCAAAATCCAGCCAGGCCGTAAATATCCTTACTTTTCCCAAACATGTTAATATCTATGCCGATTCTTTAAATCAAAAGTGTGTTATTGCTTCAGTCTATAAATAGGGCCAATGACAAAACAAATGGAATTTAAATTCAAACCCCGGATCATCAATCCAAAAAAAATCAGAAAAGTGATTATATTTTCAGCAGAGGAACAGGTGCGGACTTCCTCAAAGACTCTTAGAAAAAACATGCCTTGGATCAAAATCCGCCTGATGAATGATCCTCTCTCCGCATCCAATTATGAATCAAAGCGGGCAATAGTTTTTATCTTTGATGACACTGCTCTAACTCTTGTGGACACAGATAAAATTCGCCGCCTTAATCAGGATGCCGTAATCATCCTGTTTTCCTCCCTAGATTTCATTCAAAGCTCTTCCCCTGAAGCCGCCCAGCAAAAATATCCTTATACTTCCAAGGCAGATCTTGTTTTTGCGGTAAGTAAAGGAGAATTTTCTCCCGACAATATCATTGCAGCCGCTGTCAGAGCTGCAGAAGACCTTATCAATATAAAGAAATATTCAAAGGCAAAACGATACATAGTTTTAATTGTAGACGATGAGCCCCGCTGGTTCTCCCAATTCCTGCCTGTACTTTATAACATTATCGGGCAAAGGGCAGATGTGAAAATAACTCGAACATACGAAAAAACCCTTCAGTTTCTTTTCGGGGTGGACAAAGAATCAAAAATCAATCCAAAAAAATATCACTCAGTCGGTAAAGGTGATGAGATCATTTGCCTGATAACAGACCTCACATTCCCCAAAGCCCATCAACTGGACAATCAGGCCGGAAAAAAGCTCATTGATCTCACCCGGAAATACTACCCCCGCATCCCGATCATAGTGGCATCAAAGGCCAAAGCAGCAGCCGGTTTAAAAGACACTGCTTTTACTTTACCCAAAGGTGAACCCGGAAGCCTTAATACACTCGTAAAATACATCCGTGATTTTACTGGTATGGGAGATTTTGTTATATGCCCTAAAACTGGAGAGGAATTGTTTCGTATAAGTAACATTCATGACCTCTACGCAGTCATACTCGAAGCTGAAAAGGAAACTAAAAAAGCAAATCAATTAAGGATCGTGTTAGAGGAATACGGAGAAAAAGACGCTTTTTCAACTTGGCTGTACATGCACAGTTTCAGAGAACTTGGAGATATTTTACGGCCCATACACGTTAAAGGGCAGGATTTGATAGCCCTCCTGAAACAGCAACTCAAAAAAGAAATCCAACGCACAAAATACACCCCCCTAAACATTGAAGGGAACAAAATCAATGATCTCTCAAGCCTGCTAAAACTTCTCAGAACGATTGAGCCGGAAAAAATCCAAAAATTTACAGATACCGATATATTTTCATCCTGGTTGGACCGAAAAGGCTATACGGGATTGGCGGAAGATATTCGCCCCATCCATGGGAAAGGAGCGGAACTTGTTAAAACTCTTGCTTATCATGTGGAAAAATGGATAGAGATCTTACGGGCAAAAAATAAAATTTAGTTTCCCGGCAGGGTAAGGTTTTTTTAGGCAGGACTATTTCATCAATAGTCGTTCTTTTAGAACCGGAACCCTCAACTGAAAGCAGACGGGTTACCTTTTATTTGGCTTCTCTTACACATCGAAAACCTTGGATCGGGTTTCTGTTTTCCGGAAAACTGCTGTTTCGGTTGGCAGCACGCTGGTAATAGGCGCTGTCCACCCACCCCCCGGCTCTGAGTATACGGCTGGAACCTGAATCAGGCCCTCTGGGATTATTCTTCTTGGAATCGGCATAATAGGCGCTGCCGCCGTACCAATCATAACACCACTCCCAGACATTTCCGCTCATTTCAAAAGCTCCAAAGGGGGAGACATTTTTTTGGGTAGAAAATCCCATTCGCTCAGTCCCATTGTAAAAATCGACCGGCGTGATTCCCGGTTCATACGGGTCTCCACTATGCTCATAATTTGCATAATGGCCATCTATCTCATCACCCCAAGCGAATCTTCGCTGGTCGGTTCCCCGGGCCGCTTTTTCCCATTCAGCCTCTGTAGGCAGGCGGTATATCTCGCCGCTTTTTTCCGAAAGCCAGCAGCAGTAAGCCACCGCTTCAAACCAGCTGATCCCGACTACCGGAAAATTCTCATTGCCAGGTATGCCTCCGCCCTTAAATTTTGTATTTTCCCAGAACCTTGGCCCTATCCCATATTGTTTAAAACCACCACTTGTCCAATACTTTTGGTTTTTATATCCATTATCATCTAAAAATTTCTTATACTCTTTGTTAGTGACCTTGAATTTCCCGATATAATAGGCAGACAGGTAAACAGGGTGGACAGGGACCTCATCCGCGTCTCCTTCCCCAAAATTATCACCCAGCTGAAACTCCCCGGCCGGAATAAAAACATAGTCACCGTAGCCGTCATTAACGGTCTTCAGCCTGGTTTGAGCAGCGATTTGCAGAACAAGCAAAGCAGTTAAAAAAAATATCAAAATGGCTAAAGATTGTTTATTACTCATTGATCTTTCCTATTGCCGGGATATGAGCGGACCCAGCGGAATCCTGTGGTAAAACTTTTTATGTGAGCGCCTCTTTTATGCCGGCTGGCAGTTCTTTGATAATAAGCGCTGTCAATATATCCTGCTGAACGCAAAACCCGGCCCGGGCCTGTATCTGGTCCCTGCGGATTTCGCACCTGTGATTCTGCATAATAAGTGCGGCCATACCAGTCAAGGCACCATTCAGAAGTATTTCCGGTCATGTCATAAGCGCCGCAGGGGGAAGCATTCGAAAGGGTTTTAAGGCCGTTTCGGATACTGCCGTCATAATAACCGACCGGGGACAGTCTCATTTCCTCCCGGTTTTTGCCGCTGTCATAATTTGTGCAGGTCTTGTCAATAGAGTTTCCCCAGGCATAACGTCGCTTCTCAACACCCCGGGCCGCTTTTTCCCATTCAGCCTCTGTAGGCAGGCGGTATATCTCGCCGC
>CBFDDY010000178.1:0-5430 GCA_965603705.1 uncultured bacterium
GTCCATTCTTCATAGGCGCTTAAGTAAAGCGGTTTGGATAGGTCTATTCCTTTCTCCTCCGGATCCAGCCGAAAGCGTCTCTGAAAGCGGATTTGTTCTTTTTTCCCGATTACAGTCAGGTTAACACTTTTTCCGCCATGGACGGGGATATTCCACACATCCCAGTTGTCATAGAGAAGAATTGATTTCCCTCCTTTGGTCCAACCCAAACGGGGATAGATCGGCGGATCTATTATATTTTGGTCATTTTCTGTATCGATAAAAGAAGTGGGGACTTCTTCGGTGATATTATATGTCTTTCCGGTTTCCATTTCATAAGTGTGGAAATTACCCTCCTTGTAATAAAGAAAGTGGCTGCCGGCTGGGGAAGGAGAAAAGAACCAGCGGCATTTTTTTATCGCCAGTTTTTGTTCTCCGGTTTTTAGATCGATCACATAGATATCATTGTAACGTCGCCCATAAAGATTTCCGTCCAGTTCATATTGACTGTTGTCCTGTCCGATAGCCCATAAGTGCTTGGGGGCAGCTGTGACATCTCTGACTTTGTCATCAGCCAGGCGCAGGAATTTGTTTTCTTTTACCCGGTAAATACAGAGATAACTAAAATTTTTGTCCCTTTTTTCCTGGACTTGCTGCATGGGCTGGATTCTTTTATCAAGCCAGTGCCAGATCACAAGTCCGGGAAGGTCTTGTTTGTCAATATCTTTTTCAGGTTTTTCCTTGGGTTTTTCTGTTTTATCTTTGCCTTTTATTTCTTCTGTTTTGGGGGTGTCTTCAGGTTTTTTCTTTTTATCCTTTTTTTCTTTAAGCTCGTGAATACCGAAAAGAATGCCGGAAAAATCATCTGTCCACTCAGGGTTTCGGTTGGGGCTGACTGTCATTTTTTCTGGAAAGCTTTTATCTTTTTCTGGAACATAACTGATTTTCTGTGGTCCGGAGGAGGAAAAATTATAAAAGCCTATAACACTGAATAATTTATTTTCAAAACCTTCATCCTCTTTACCTTTAAGTACTGTCAGTCCGTCTCCTTTTTCCGTCCAGGTTAGTTTTTTATAATCCGCTTTGTCGTTTTCAATAGGAACAATAACTCCTGAGTTCATGTTTCTCAGCTGGACTCCGTTTCCGCTTTTTCCCTGAGCATCGATGGCCCAGGCCAGCCAATCTCCCTTTTTGCTAAAGGCAAATTCAGAGACATTCCCAATATTGAGAGGTTCGGCTGTTTTAAGATCAAAAAGAAGCAGATCAGAACCGCTCCATTTATCTTCAGATTTGGATTTGTTATCTTCAGATTTGGACTGGGCTTCAGATGGATATTTGTGTAATGCGAGCCAGCCCGGGTTTTCCTGGGAAAAAGAGAATTTATTCACTTTTTCAAATTCATATTCTTTACCCGATTTTAGGTTGATCGCTTTAGCATCATTGTATGCTTTTTTCTTCTGCTTCTGCAGTTTTCTGGCTTCCTCTCTTTTAGGAAAGATAGTATATGCTGCCCATAAAGAATTTTCAGAAAAAGAAATCAGGCCGGAACCGCTGTATCTCGGGGCTTCACCTATGGGAAAACGGAACTCTTTTTCCCCTTTTGTCTGCCGGATAATGACCTCTCCGTCTCCTTCCTGAGGGGATAAAATGTAGGCAAACCATTCTCCGTTATTGGACAAAACAGATGCTATTATGCTTTTCCAGGCCATTATATCGGATACTTCTTCGATTGGTTTGGGCTTTATCTGAGATGTTGTATCCACCTGGGCAGAATGCGCCGGTAGGGCTAGAAATAGACATAAAACAAGCGCTAATAAGATGTGGGTTCTTTTTTTCATAGAAACTTTCTCCTTAAAGATCATTGATTATAAAAAGCGTTAACTTAAATAATACTAAGTGAAAGAAGAATAGTAAATAATAAATAGCAGGTAATACAAGAATCAGGTCAGTTGATTAAGAAAACCGTGAGCAAGGATGAGCGGGCATGGTTCTTCTCCTTTAAGGAGAAGAGAGCGAAGACTGTATCCGAGCGGATTTTCCACGCTGGGGAAAATCCGCGTGTTTTCGTATCAACTGACCTGATTCTTGTATTACCTGAGTTTCCTGATTTTCTAATGTTGAGTAATCCAGTTCCGATCCAAGGAGTGAGTGGGGGATCAAAAATATTAAGATCATTAATATGGAGGCAGCCAATACCCAGACGCGGGCTGGTTTATCTTTGCGAAAGACAGCGATCATGGCAATGAGCCATCCTATTAAAGCTATTAATGTTTTGTTATCAGTTAGGTCAGTACCAAAAGGAAACCCGGTCCAGAAAGCTCCAAAGGCAAATTTTTGCATTAGAGGGCCGAAGATCAAACCGCCTAGGACAAGGAATATGAATGTCCAAAGCGTAAGTTTTCTGGGATTGCTGTCTGCACGCAGCGCTTCGAAGCCTGTCCTGGTTGAAAAAAGCAGGGCTAAAAACATGACTAGAATATGTACGATTACTATTAGGCCGGGTACTGGGTCCTTAAACCTAATTATGACGGGATTTTTTCCGGACAAGTCTAATTCAACTCCAAGATGGGTTAAAATGACGCGGTATTCCAGTTTGCCAGCAGAAGGCTGCTTGGGAAGAAATGAGCTGAGGTTGTCTTTTTCTCTTTGGAGAGGCTTTCGGATCAAAGCATCCTGAGTATTAAATCTTTTGTAGAGAACATAGCCGGTGATATCCGGGTTCTTTGAAGTTATATTGATCTCATAATTATGGGTTGTTTCATGACTGCGAAGCAATTTATATGATATTTCATTGCCGTCAAGAGTTGTGCTTCCCCTTAAAGGATATGTAGGGCCTGTTGTCCTCTGATAGACAAGAATAAATGCAGTAAGTAAAAAAGATAAGATCCAAAGTACTGTTTTTTTCATTATAATGATATTATTATTAATTCAGCTAAAAAGTAAAATAAAATATTTTGAAAAATGAGATTGCATACGTTATAATGCAAATCGATTAGAGGAGGTTATTATGAATAAAGCAATACTAATGAGAATAACATTTTTTTCTATTTTGATATTTTTTCTTTGTCTTCCGGTTTTTTCCAAGAAGATCGTTATTGATAGCACCTGGGTAAGCAGCCAGCTGCAGATTGATGGAGCAATGGATGATTGGGCAGCGGATACTCTCAATTATAATAAGAAAATCAAGGGTGATTATGCATTTAAAAATGACGCTAATTATCTTTATATAATGTTTAGATTTAATGACCCAAAATATGTAAGCTCTATAAGTGCTACTGGAATGACTGTTTATTATAATCTTGAGGGTAAAAAGAAAAAGTATTACGGGATAAATTTTAAGGGGAAACAAGTTGCTGCAGATACATATATCAGTGTCATGGAAAAGAGCGGACAAGTATTGACTGAAGAACAGAAAAAAAACATACGAGCACAGCGTTTTGTTGTTCTGAATGATAATACTGTGATAAACAAAAAAAATAAATCTTCGGATACTGAGGTTAAGGAAGAGATAGTACCTGCTGTTTTTAAATCTCAGAAAGGTAAGGACGCGTTTGTATATGAGTTTGCCATTCCTTTGAAAAAGGAGGCTGAAATGGCCCCTGGAATCGGAACAGAGCCTGGAAAACAAATTATGATTGGCTTTAACTGGGGCGGCATGACAAAGGAGATGAAGGAACAGAGATTGAAAAAAGCCGCAGTGCAAGGTTCTCAGGCAAGAGCATCAAGTGGAAGTCAATCCGGAATAACAAGCGAAAGAGGGGGAGGAGGAGGGCTTTCCAGTTCCTTATCATCTGTAAGAAAATACAGTCCCAAAGAATATAATTTTTGGGTGGATGTTCGACTTTCAGTGAAGAAGTAATAATATAAACGCAAAAAATTCGAATCAGTCTTTTTAGGCTATTTCCTCTTGAGGATTATCCTCTTTATCTACTGTTTTATATGGCTGTTCCTGTTCTTTGATTTTTTCTTTAGGCTCTTCTTGCCGCTCTTCTTCGATCTCAATTTTTATGCCTAGAAGACGGGCAGAGCCTTCATAGAGCTGCTTGAATGACCTTTTTGAGTCCTGAAGCTCGGCTAATTTTTCTCTGGCATTTTGAATAACTTTTTCCATTTCATCATCAATAGTATCAAGCTGAGCTTTAGCCTCGTCCATGGTGTTTTTGTAAAGTTCTTCTTGATTTTTATTGAGAGCCATTATTTTTCCTCATATACCATAAATCATATAATATTTATCTATATTTTAGGCTAATCCTTTAAATAATCAATCACCCTTTGAGGTGAATTTGTGGGTGAGATTGGGAGTGGGGTGAACGTGAAAACATCCAATTCAATGACCACAGAATCAAAACAATGGTTAAAATCCAGCCGAACACTCAGAGAGATATGCATGGGATTTTTTTGTTAATGGACGGGTTACCACGCGTGTGAAATGTTGTGGTGAGGATACAGACTGAAACTGTCTATTCCTATACGCTGCTTTCCCTCCTATTTTTCAGTCCACTTGCGCAATTCACGTTTTATCTTTTCTTCGACTTTCTTTCCAATCTCCTCCCAATCATCATCTTTTTTCTCAGTCTCATCGACCCAGCTCTGGATACCTTTCCGAACCTTTTCTTCTACCTTTTTTCCGATTTCTTCCCATTCCTTTTCCTTCATCTTTTTAGCCTTTCCCTTCTTGCAACTCGATCCACAACTGCCTCCCAGGAAGATCGCTGCCCCAAACAAAAACCCAAAGTTGTACCAATTGCCTGAATTATTCACCTCGAACATAGTCACTTTATCTGTGAAAAGACCAATGATAAAGGTGAAAACACAGATAAACCCATGCCAGAGCCCAGCCCAGAAGCCAGCAGGTTTCTCATCGAATCTCTCATTGCCGGGAGCGCAGCTTGTAGCCGTTAAAATCAAGGCTATCAATGCGCAGATGAAAATTAGTTTAGGTCCGTATTTCATGATCATATCCTCCTTTTATCTTTTTTATTAATTTTCCCCTCAAAATCCAGGATTTCGGACTTTCATTCATATTCTGATCTTTGCTTAGCTATTGATAAAATCCAATCTCCAATACACTTCAATGCTTTAGGCGACATTGTTTCTTCAATTTGTTGATATTCAGTTATTTTGCCTGTCTCAAAAGCAAAGATATTGTTCACAATAGGAATTTGGTTTTTCTGTTGACGATGATTTATCCTCAATTTCATCAAATTATCGCCCTCTGAGTCTCTATCACCCATAATACAAATAAAAAACAAGTCCAGTCAACAAAAAATCAGCAAGAAATAGAGAATTTCACAGAATTGGCCTATATTGGACAAAAAAGAAATATAAATCGCCTTGCTGAGGAAGATTGAGTCATCATATATGCTATAAATTTGGGCTGCGTATTAGAGAGGGGGAAGGGTGGGGTGAACGAGGGGTTTCGAACCCCCAACCTCCGGATCCACAATCCGG
>CBFDDY010000179.1:0-5405 GCA_965603705.1 uncultured bacterium
GGGGAAGACTGGCAGACATGGTTTTTATTAGTACCGGAGCAGAGGAGCCTCAATCTCAGGCTCTCAAGTGCGTAGAAAGAGGAGGAATTGTTATTTATTTTGCCCCTACTGCATCAGATGTTAATGTTCCGGTTTCAGTAAACGATTTATTTTTTCGTAATGACATAACGCTTTCTACAAGTTATGGCTGTGCCCCCTATGATTCTTTTCTTGCTCTTGAACTTATGCGCTGGTCTGAACTCAAAATAAAAGAGATGATAACCCATCGGTTACCCCTGGCTGAGACATCCAAGGGATTCAAAATGGTAGCTGCAGCAGAAGATTCATTAAAAGTTATTATTGAACCCCAGAAATAGAAATATTAATTTTATTTATAAATAGCCTGGATTATTCACGAGTTTTATGAATAATTCAGGCTGATTATTAAGGAGGTTAAAATGGACTGGGGAATCAAAAATCGTTTAGCTCGAATAATAAAACCAAAGACCGGGCGTACTGTGATGCTGGCGGTCGATCATGGTTATTTTTTAGGCCCGACAAAAAAATTAGAAAGCGTAAGCAGGACAATTGAGCCGTTGATGGATTATGCTGATGCTCTCATGTTAACGCGCGGGATACTGCGTACCTCAGTGGAACCTGAAACCTCGATGCCGATAGTGTTGAGAGTGTCGGGAGGAAGCAGTATTATTGGGGAAGACCTGTCAAATGAAGTTATAACCACTTCCATAGAGGATGCTATCAGACTTAACGTGTCTGCCATTGCGCTTTCAATATTTGTCGGTTCCGAATATGAAAGCCAGACTCTGGAAAGCCTGGCTATGCTGGTAAATATGGGACAGGAGTTTGGGATCCCGGTACTGGCTGTAACTGCTGTGGGTAAAGAATTAGCCAAGCGGGATTCTCGTTTTCTCTCGCTTGCATGCCGGATTGCTGCTGAATTTGGGGCAAGTTTTGTAAAAACCTATTACTGTGAAGATTTTGAAAAAGTAGTGGAAAGCTGCCCCATCCCTATTGTTATTGCGGGCGGGCCAAAACTTGAAACTGAACTTGATGCATTTGAAATGGCCCATAACGCCGTAAATAAAGGTGCGGTCGGAGTAGATATGGGGCGGAATATCTGGCAGAATAATAATCCTGTGGGGATGATGAAAGCTGTAAGAGCGGTTGTGCATAAAAATGCTTCTCCTGCTGAAGCTCTGGAGATATATAATAAGAATAAAAAGTAACTAGCCTCAATTATTAACAAGTTTTTATAAATTGGTCAGTCTAGGAGACATAGATGAAAATCGCCCTTATACAGCAGCATGCAACCAAAGACCGCATCCAAAATGTAGAGCGGGGAATTAATGCTTTTCAGGATGCAGCCGCAGCAGGAGCCGAACTTATAGCATATGCAGAATTAGGTTTGTCCTATTTTCTTCCTCAGAATCCGGCTACTTCTGAATCTGTAGCCAAAGCAGAGAAAGTCCCTGGTCCGGTAATTGAAAAATTCCAAAAACTTGCGGCCCATTATGGAGTAGTCACAGTTTTAAATGTATTTGAAAAAGACGGAGAGAAAACTTTTGATTCATCTCCTGTGATAGATAGCGATGGTAAACTTCTGGGAGTTACCCGCATGGCTCATGTTATGGATGGCCTGGGTTTTTATGAAAAAGGATATTACTCACCTGGGGATAATGAGCTATTTGTGTATGAGACAAAAATAGGCAAATTGGGAGTAGCGATCTGTTATGACCGTCATTTTCCCGAATATATGCGAAACCTGGCACTCCAGGGGGCTGAGATTGTAGTCGTCCCCCAAGCCGGGGCATTAGGAGAATGGACAGAAGGATTATTCGAAGCAGAGCTTCAAGTAGCAGCTTTTCAGAATGGCTATTTTGCTGCTCTGGTTAACCGGGTAGGCAAAGAAGATACTCTCCATTTTGCTGGCGGATCATTTATTGTTGATCCTGAAGGTCGCCTTCTTGCTCAAGCACCGCAAGAAGAAGATTTTATTCTCTATGCGGAAATTGATTTAAAGAAAGTAGCGAATTGTACTGCAAAAAAATATTTTCTAAATGACCGAAGGCCGGATTATTACAAAAAGTTTTCTCTGCTGGATCAGGAATAATAATGAAAAAGTGGTATGTTATTAACACCAGGCCGAAAAAAGAATCCCAGGTAGAAAAATTGTTTCAGGAAGGTGGCTTTGAGGTATATAATCCTAAATATATCCATGAAACAAAGGTGAAACCTTTTTTCAATGGATATGAATTTATCAATTTTGAATACCCGCAACAATATCAGACAGTAAAGTATACACGAGGCGTGAAAAAGGTTATCGGTAATGGAGATCTGGCAATTCCGATTCCGGATGATATTATAAAAGAGATAAAAGCTAGAGAGGTTAATGGTTATATTGAACTGGAGAAATATGGAGAGGAGCCGAGTACCGGAGATGAGATAGAGGTCATGGAAGGCCCGCTGAAAGGGTTTAAGGGAATATTTAAAAAGGAGTTATCCCAGCAGGAAAGAGTGCTTGTTCTGTTAAATTATATAACTTACCAGGGAAGGATTATTGTAGATAAGAAAAAAATAAAAAAAATATTATAACCTGATTATTTCTCTTAATTGATCGAGACTTATTTTTGCCCCGCTTATAACCAGGACGACATTTTGCCCCGCAAAATTTTCTTTATTTTTTAAAAAACCCGCAACCGGGAGAGCTGCTGCTCCTTCGATTAGAAGGTAGTGTTTTATCAGGATTAATTTAAGAGCTGATTTTATTTCCTGTTCAGAAAGCAAGATGAATTCGTCAACTAAATCCCTGCATATGTTAAATGTGATAGTATCCGGTTCGATTCCCCCGGCTGTTCCGTCTGAGATGGTCGGCAAAGATTCTAGGTTAAGAACGCGGCCCGCCTTGATCGATTCATACATAACCGGGGAATTTACTGGCTGGCACCCGATAATAGTAATATTTTTATTTAGGGTTTTTAAAAATCCTGCGATACCGGAGATTAGTCCACCCCCTCCGACCGGAGCGATCACTGTGTTTATAGGATCAAGTTGGCCTGAAAGCTCTATACCTATGGTTGCCTGGCCTCCAATTATCTGGGGGTCATTGTAAGGGGATATAAAGGTTAAGTTTTTATTTTCTGCTGTTTCTCTAGCCTTGAGCTCGGATTTAATACAGTCATCGCCGTACTGTTTGATTTGAGATCCATAAGTACGTAACGCTTCGATTTTGGCGGGAGAGGCAATTTTTGGTAGAAAAATGGTTCCCTTAACATTAAATTTTTTGGTCAAATAAGCAAAAGCCATGCCGTGGTTGCCGGACGATGCAGTTATAATCCCTTTTTCTTTTTCCTCCTTTGGCAGGGAAAGAAGTTTGTTCATAGCCCCTCGAAGTTTGAAAGAACCGGTCAACTGTATATTTTCCAACTTAAGGTATACTTTACAGTTTCCTGCTTTGCTTAGATAAGGGGAGTATTCAAGGGGAGTTTCCCGAATATACTGCCTTATCCGCTTTTCTGCAGCCAGGCCTTCTCTTGCGATATCTTCATCTTTAAAGGTTTTTGTTTCGTTCATTATTTACTCCGAATTTGTTTTCTCTTCCAGTAAAAATAGACCGGGATGCCCAGAGCAGTCAATAAAATGCCTGCTAAAGACTCGACTGGTTTTACAAACAAGGTATTTAATAGAATACCAACAGATGTTATGATGAAGATGATAGGAACAACCGGATATCCCCAGGTTTTATAAGGGCGCGGCAGGTCAGGGAGTTTTTTTCTTAAAGTAAAGACTGAGGCGGTAGCGGCGATCCAGAATAAAATTGCGATAAACATGGCAAAAGTAAACATCTGCTCAAAAGTGCCTACCAGAGTGAGCAATGAAGCCCAGATTGCTTGGATGAGGATTGAAAATCCGGGGGTGCGGAAGCGGGGATGTACACGGGAGACTCGCTGAAAAAAAAGCTTATCTTTAGCCATGGCATAATATACTCTAGGTCCTGCTAAGATCGAGCCATTAATAGCCCCAAAGGTGGAAATAATCACAGCTGCAGAAATAACAGCGCCGGTTGATGCTCCGAAAAGAGCGCCTGTAGCTTTTTCTGCTATCCTTACAACGCCTGCCATCTCTGATATAGGTAGAGCATAGAGGTAGATATAATTTATTAGAATGTATAATGCGGTTATTCCCAGAGTACCTAAAATCAGGGCAAGGGGAAGATTGCGTTTGGGATTTTTTATTTCACCGGCAACAAAATTAATATTGTTCCAGCCGTCAAAAGCCCAGGAAACAGCTACTAAAGCCACTCCAAATCCAATTACTAGCTGGCTGAGGTTGAATCCTCCCGGATTTAAGGATAAGTCAATGGATATTCCTTTGCCAATGGAAAATCCAAGTGTGATTATCACGACTATGGTCCCGATTTTAAGGATAGTAAAAATATTCTGGATGAGCTTGCCAAAGCCCACTCCGATGAAATTGATTATAGAAAGTAAGATAATGACTAACACTCCGATAAGCTGACCGGCTGAGAGGGTATAATGAATCGGATGGCCGAATAGATTTATAATCTGGGAAAATATTATATTATCTATTGATAAAACAGGGAAAAAATAACCGAAATACTCTGCGAAAGCCAATGCTAAGCCGGCAATTCCGCCGGTCATATACACCAAAAACAATATCCATCCGAAGAGAAATCCGGCCATGTGACCGTATGCTTCGCGAAGATAGACATATTGGCCGCCGGCCTCAGGCATGGCTGCGCCAAGCTCTGCGTAGGTGAGAGCTCCTGCCAGGGTGAGCAGGCCTCCTACTAACCAGGCAAGCAGAATAAGCGCAGCTGAAGGAATTGATTTTGCCATAATACCTGTAGTGAGAAAAATGCCTGACCCGATAACAATTCCCACCATTACCATGGTAGAGTCAAAAAGGCCGAGGCTTCGTTCCAGAGTAGATGGAGGATGATTTGTTTCTTGTGACATGCTATTTGATATTATCATACTTTTTTTTAAAGGAGAATCAAATTTGAATTTGACAAATATAATTTTTTTTATTCACCATTTACCATTCACCATTTACTTAGTATTATATGTACTAGCTTGAGTTATTCACGAGAGGAGATAGGATATGAAGATAATAGGCCTTATCGGAGGAATGAGTTGGGAATCTTCCTTGGAATATTACCGCATCATCAATGAAGTAGTAAAAGAAAAGCTAGGTGGTTTATTTTCTGCAAAAAGCGTGATGTATTCGGTTAATTTTGAGGAAATTGAAAAGCTTCAGCACAAAGGAGATTGGCAGGCGGCGACCGATCTTATGGTCGATGCTGCCCAGCGGGTGGAAAGAGCAGGTGCGGAATTTCTATTGATCTGCACAAATACTATGCACAAGATGGCGGGGGAAGTGCAGGC
>CBFDDY010000180.1:0-5402 GCA_965603705.1 uncultured bacterium
GCTTCATACCCTGTGCCTTGCATCTGCAGCAACCTCGACTCGTGAATAATTCAGGTTAAATATCCTTTCATTTATAACATCAATATGTATGTTACTTAGAAAATTGTAAATAGCAAATAGAGAGCTTTGTACATGAAAACTGAAATCCAGGCATTGAAATATTTCCTAATATGTAAGAAAATGATAAATTGATTGGGAAATGATGATGACTCCTCAACAGAAAATAAATACGGAAGGTAAAAGCTTTGCCGGGAAAACCTGGAAAGACGGCAATTTTATTCCCACAGAATTTTACATTCAGGATGGAAGAATACGGGAAGGGAGGAGAAAAGACCAGATTAAAGCCGCTTATATTACCCCCCCTTTCTCAGATCCTCATATCCACGGAGGCTGGGATTTCAGCTTTCAAGATGGCAAATTCGAGCAGCTGGAAAACAAACTCAAATCAAAAGGAATCTTTTTTGCTATTCCTACCCTGGATAATAATGATATAGAAGAACTCAAGCGTATTGCTGCCTTGTTTCGTGATTATAAAATCCGAACCCCGAACAGCATCTTCCCTTTCTTAAGAGTAGAGGGCCCCTTTATCAGCCTTGAAAAAAGAGGCTTCCAGCGGAGGGATTGTATTCTCAAGGCTTCTCTCAGCAACATAGATGCTCTTCTTAACATCGAAGAAATCAAATTATTCACATTCGCTCCTGAAATCGCAGAAGCAGAAACTTTGGTCCGGAAAGCTCTGAAACTGGGCAAGATCCCTTCTATCGGGCATAGTGAGGCCAGCTTTCAAAACATTTTAAAGTTTTACAAATTAGGAGTAAAACATCTGACTCACTACCCAAATGCCATGAGTGGATTCCACCACCGAAAGATAGGTTTGACTGGGGCCGGTCTTTTAATAGATGACCTGCAGCTTGAGATTATAGCAGACGGAATCCACAGTTCGTTTGACTTTATATCTCTAGTCTTAAAAACCAAGGGGCCGGTTTTTTCCATTATCTCAGATATGATCCCCCCAGCCTACTCTGAACAAGATAGATTTGACGGAAGGCGAATAATCAAGAACGGTAAAAAAATGACAACCAAAGACGGAACTATTGCCGGCGGAAGCACATCCGTTCCTGAGCAAGCAGAATGGCTCTATAATAAGGGAGTAAAGCCTGAAAATATCGTCAGACTAGCCTGCTTAAATACTCTTCATCTATTCGGCATGCCATCTCCCCCCATCTCCGATGGCAATGACGCCACTTTTCTTGTTCTGGATAATAATATGAAGGTTAAAGACATTTACTATAAAGGCGAAAAAATCCCTGGGAGCTTATGATGACAGACAGGCTCAGGATTTCAGTCTCGGGTATTAGAGGAGAAGTGCCGGATGCCCTGAATGTTGAATCTGCTTCAAAATTTGCATCCGCTTTTTCATCATATATGGAGGAAGGGACAATCGCCATATGCCGGGATTTTCGCTTTTCAAGTCAGATGCTACAGATGGCAGCAGTCTCTTCCATTATAGCCAGCGGGCTCGACTGTGCGGATTTCGGCCGTATTCCGGTCTCTTTTCTCCAGTTCTATATGCAAAAAAAATCCTTTTCCGGCGGCATCGCTGTCTCTGCCG
Source organism: uncultured bacterium (assembly GCA_965603705.1). Taxonomy (GTDB): domain Bacteria; phylum Acidobacteriota; class Aminicenantia; order Aminicenantales; family Aminicenantaceae; genus JAUVXM01. Next base: position 1,613 of record CBFDDY010000180.1, read on the forward strand.
GCCATAATCCCCTCCCCTGGAACGCGGTAATCCTGCTAAATGAAAACGGCTGCTATCTTGAGGCGTCCGAAGGATCCGAGGTTTTTAATATCAACGAAGCTGAGAGTTTTCAAAAAGCTGCCTGGAATAATCTTGGGCAAGTAAAAAAACATAAATTCCCTTTGGAGCTTTATTTGAAGAAGCTTTCCAGTCTGGTTGACCTTATACAAATCCGGAAGGCTAAATTTAAAGTTGTAGCCGATCCCTGCCATGGAGTCGTCTCTCCTTTTCTTAAAGCCTATGCTGACAATTTCCACCTTACCTTGATCCCAATTAACAACATCCCCAAAAAGCCTTTTCCTCACCCGCCTGAACCCAATCAAGAAAACGCCTCTCAGGTCGAAGCTGTAGTAAAAGCTACTGGCGCCAACCTTGGCTGCCTGCTTAACTCCGACGGAAGCCGTATTTCTTTAGTGAATGAAAAAGGAATCGGGCTCAGCGAGGAATTTACAGTTCCTTTATGCTTGCTTTCCTTACAGGGGAAGATCAAGAAAGCCGTTACTACTTCTGTTACTTCAACCTGGACGGACTGGGCTGCAGAAACATCCGGAACCAGGCTGCTGAGGACCAAAGTTGGACAGTCTGCTGTCTCCCATCTGATGGAAGTAGAAGAAGCTGAAGCCGGAGGCGAAGGTAGCGGAAGTTTTGCTTTTCTGCCTTTCTCTCCAGGATATGACGGCCTGCTTTCTCTGGCTTTGATCCTTGATCTTATGGCAAAAAAAGAAAAAAGTTTGTCTGAAATAATCTCCCTTTTTCCAAAATTATTTCATAAGAAATTAAAGCTACCGGTCTCAGCCGAAAAAACCTATAGAATGATGGCCAGACTGGAAGATATTTTTTCCCCAGAAAAACCAGACTTTTCAGATGGAATTAAAGTAAAACGCCAGGGAGTCTGGTTTTCAATCAGGCCTTCTTCAACTGAGTTTATTCTCAGGATAATGATAGAAGGGAAAAGCCTGGAAATCGTTGAATCTGTGGAAGATGAGATCTTAGAAAGGCTTGAAACATGAGGATCTCCGACCTGAAAATAAGCATCTCCGGGATTAGAGGGATTGTTGGAGAAAGCCTTACTCCTCAGCTTCTCATAAAGTTTTCCGAAGCTTTTTCCACTTATATCGGCGGAGGAGATATTGCGGTCTCATCTGACACCCGTCCTTCCAGAGAAATGGTAAAATATGCTGTTTTCTCAGGCATTCTCTCCTGCGGCGCTTGCCCCATAGATCTTGGTATCCTGCCTATTCCTTCTTTACAAATATTTGTCCATGAGAAAAATATTGCAGGGGGTATTTCAATTACCGCATCCCATAATCCTATTGAATGGAATGCTTTAAAATTAATAAAAAAGGGAGGGCGTTTTCTAAACGATTACGAAGCAGAAGAACTACTTGACCTCTATTATCAGGGAAAATTCAGGCGAATAGAAAAACCTGCGCAGGTAAAACAAGAAAAAAATCCATTTTCTTTTCATGAGCAAAAAGTACTTCAACTCACTGACACACAACTGATTAAAAAAACCAGACCAAAAGTAGTGATCGATGCCTGTGCCGGAGCGGCCGCTCCCTATGTAAAGGAATTTCTTGAGAAACTAGGGGCAGAGGTCGAGTGTATCAACTGTGAGATAACCGGCAAGTTTCCCAGAAACCCGGAACCTGTAGCAGAGAACCTATCAGGACTGTGTCAGGCAGTTAAAAAATACGGAGCAGACATCGGCTTTGCTCAAGACGCAGATGCAGACAGGTTGGCAGTTGTTGATGAAAAAGGAATTCCTATTGGCTCGGAATATACCCTTGCCCTGGCGGTCCAATATTATCTAGCAGCCAAGAAAAAAACACCTGTGGTGGTAAACCTCTCCACTTCCAGGGTTATTTCAGATATTTGCGCTAAAGAAGGAGTCAAGCTCTTTCAGACAAAAGTGGGAGAAATTAATGTCTCCAGAAAGATGAAACAGCTCGGAGCCGGAATAGGCGGTGAAGGAAACGGCGGCATTATCACCTCTAATGTCCACCCCTGCCGCGACAGCTTTTCCGGAATGGCGCTTATCCTGGAATACCTTTGCAAATCAGGCAAAACCATTTCTGAAATAAGAACATCAATGCCGGATTATTATATGGTCATAGGCAAAATAAAAGCTTCTTATAGAGAGAGAAAAAGAATACTCACCCAGCTTAGCGCAAGATTTAATAAAGGCAAAACTGACAGAACAGACGGACTGAGAATCGATTATCCGGAATTCTGGTTTCATGTACGCCCCTCAAATACAGAGCCGGTTATCCGGATCATTGTCGAATCTGGAAACAAAGAAAAAACAAAAAATATTTATGATAAGATTAGAGAGGAACTATAATGGAAATCATCATTTTCCCCTCATACAAAGAAGTAAACAAAGAAGTCACAAAGAGAGTGACCTCTATTATTAAAAAAAAACCCGATTCCGTTTTAGGACTTGCTACCGGCAGAACTATGCTCGGAGTTTACCGCAGCCTGGTAGAGGCTTACAAAGAAAATAAAATTAATTTTTCCGCAACCACAACATTTAACCTGGACGAATATATCGGGTTCCCCCCTGGCAATCCTATTACTTTCTATTCCTATATGCAGGAAAATCTCTTTAATCATATCAACATCAATCCAAAAAATATATTCATCCCTCCCTCTATGCCTGGCGATATCGAGAAAGATTGCCGGTTATACGAAGAAATGATAGAAAAGAAAGGCGGTATAGACTTGCAATTACTGGGTATTGGCCAGGAAGGGCACATAGGGTTTAATGAACCCTCATCATCCCTGCAAGCCAGGACCAGGGTAAAAACACTGACAGAAGAAACCTTAAGAGACAATTTCGGATCTTATAAGGGTCCGCGTTTTACTCTAACCATGGGAATAGGCACTATTATGGAAGCTAGAGAAATCATCCTTGTCGCCTTGGGTGAAGAAAAAGCCCGACCGATCGCAGATGCAGTGGAAGGCCCGGTAAGCGCGTCCTGCCCGGCGTCCGCCCTCCAGTTTCACCCTCAAGCTAAAATTATCATAGATGAAGAAGCCGGAAGCTTGTTAAAAAGGAAAGATTATTATAAATGGGTCTGGGAACATAAAAGCGAAGTGGAGAACCTTGAATAAACACAAGATAAGGGTAGTCAGAAAAGCTAAAATTTTTTAAGAGGAGAATCATGGAGGCAAAATACCTTGTAACCGGAGGTGCCGGTTTTATCGGATCAAACATTGTGGAAGGCCTGCTTAAAAACCGGGAATCAGTACGGATTATTGATAACCTATCTACAGGAAATATCCATAACCTTGATAATTTCCGTTCAGAAACCGAATTCATCGAAGGCGATATTCAAGACCTTTCTACGATCCAGAAAGCTATGAACGGGATTGAATTTGTTTTTCATCAGGCAGCTCTGCCCTCAGTCCCCCGTTCAATTGAAAACCCGGTTGCCTCCAATGACAGTAATATTTCAGGTACTCTAAACGTCCTCCTGGCAGCCCGTGACAATAAAGTTAAAAGAGTCATCTACGCCGGCTCTTCTTCCGCATATGGAGACACACCAACCCTGCCCAAGCAGGAAGATATGATCCCTCATCCACTTTCCCCCTATGCTTTGACCAAACTTACCGGAGAATATTATTGTAAAATATTCAGCTCTGTATACGGATTAGAGACCTTGACTATACGTTACTTTAATGTATTCGGCCCCAGACAGAATCCCGAATCCCAATATGCAGCAGTTATTCCAAAATTTATCGAATC
>CBFDDY010000181.1:0-5360 GCA_965603705.1 uncultured bacterium
CTCCTCTGACATCGATATCTTCGGCGGCAGGTGTCTTTCGGTTTATCTCTCTGCCGGCATCTGATGACTATGTCGTCAAAGCCGAGCTGGAAGGATTTAAAACCGAAATTCAGGAAAATCTTATTATTTCTATCGGTTCTAATGTTAATTTAACTATGACCATGCATATGGGTGCTATTGAGGAAGAAGTAACTGTTACTGCAGTTACACCTGTGGTGGATACCAAAAAGACTGTAGTCGGGCAGACTGTAACCCGTAAGGTCCTGCAGTCACTTCCTTCCGCTCGAGATCCTTGGGTCGTACTTCAGCAGGCTCCCGGTGTTTCAATGGACAGGGAAAACGTCGGTGGTTCAGAGTCAGGCCAGCAGTCAAGCTCTATGGCCAGAGGCGGCGGCGAAGACCAATGGAGCATGGACGGAGTAACAATTACTGACTTCGGTTCCCATAGCTCGCCGGGTTATTATGACTTTGATGCTTTTGAAGAGATGAATATCACCTTAGGTGGTGCTGATGTTACAGTTCAAGGCGCTGGAATTCAGATGAACCTGGTTACCCGCCGCGGCGGTAACAATGTTTCTATCGGTGGGAGATTCTTCTTTACTGACGGCAGTAAATTCCAAGCTGACAACCTTACTGATGCGCTTATAGATGAAGGTGTCGTCGGTACCAACCGCATCCGGATCATCAAAGATTTTGGATTCAACATGGGCGGACCTCTGCTTCAGGACAAAGTCTGGTGGTGGATATCTTATGGAGTTCAGGATATCACTAACTCCAACCTTTATGGAACTTTTGAAGCGACTATGCTGAATAACTATGCTGCCAAACTAAATGTGCAGCTTATCCCGGATAACAGGTTCGAAGCTTTTCTTCATGTCGGCGGTAAAGAAAAAACCGCCCGTTCCGCAAGTTATTCCTTTCCGGGCGGCTGGCATCAGAGCGGTGCCTTTCATTTCGGTTCTCCTGTCTTTAAACTGCAGGATGAGCACATGTTTGGAGACAACCTCTTTGTATCTATTAAATTCGCCTATGGAAACTCAGGCTTTAATATGATCCCTGAAGATGACCTTGACGGGGAAATCCTCACTATGCGCAATGTAGCGGATGGCATCTGGGAAAACTCCTATAATATATACCGCTGCTTGCGGCCGAATATGCAGTATAACTTTTTAGCCAACTACTTTAATGATGATCTTTTTGGTGTTTCCCATGAGATGAAAGTAGGCTTTGAGTACAGCGACAGAGGCATCGGCACGCAATCGGCCTACTCAGGAGGTGCCATTGGTAGATACAACTATAACACCAACTCGATGGATATGGACGGAGACGGTTATGCTGACATGGAACAAGCTATGAAACGGGTTGAAACATGGCGGATGAATCCTTATGAAGTGCAGGGATACAGTACAGCTATAACCGCATTTTTGCAGGATACAATTACTACCGGGAACCTTACTGTAAACCTCGGTCTTCGCTACGACTATCAGTTTCCCAGGACAGTAGCTTATGATATTGGAGCTATGGATGTTGATAATCCTGCGATTATTAATAATTTCTCCTCCGCAGCTGCTCAAGCCTTGGATAATGTTCTCCCCGGCTATCAAGTTGCTGCGAATAAACCCGACTTCAACTGGAGCTATTTGATGCCCAGAATAGGCCTGACTTATGACCTTTTGGGGGATGGCAAAACAATCCTTAAAGCATCTTTTGGGACCTATAGAGAGTATATGGGAAGCTGGTTCCACGAAAATTTCTTACCCGGAGGAACCGGCGGCTGGATGGACTTCTGGTGGACTGACAACTTCGCAGCCTACGGCGGAAACGGTGATGGCATGGTTGATGTTGATGAACTCTACTGGACATATCCCGGAAACTATACTCCTTCCCGTGTTTTTAATGATGGCGGTACCTTTATCGGTGATGCAAATGAAGGCGACGGCTGGATGTACGGTGGATATGACATTTCTAATCCCCAGGCAAGTTCCGCCCCGCGGTATACCTTAGCAGATGATTACCCTTCAAGATTAACTTCAGAAGTTATTGTTACTCTGGAAAAAGAGATAATGGCTGATTTTGGGGCTGCTATTGATTTTACCTATAGAAAAAATTCTCAGTTTGGCTGGGATATAAATTGGGATCCTGATACAGGCGAAAAAGCGAGCAAGGCTGAATATGTCCAGGCAGGAACTGTTCCTACTTCTCTTCCCGGTTATGACCTGGGTGAAGGAGCCGGGAAACCTTATTATCTCCTAGATGCGGGTATTGGCTACAGATATTACTACTATTCAGAAATAAGGCCTGACTATTACAGAGATTATATGGGCGCTTCTCTAAGATTCAACAAGAGGCTCAGCAACAACTGGATGCTAAATGGTTCAGCTACCTATCAGATCAACAAAGTACATTATGGAGATAATGGTTATTTAGACCCGACCAACTTGTGGGTTACTGACAACGCTATCTATGCTCCTGAAATAGGCGGCTCCAGTGGAAAAGTAAGCGTACCCCAAAATCAGAAATGGATGTTCAAATTATCCGGACTCTATCAGCTCCCCTTGGATTTTAATGTCTCCTTTACTTTTAATGCCAGGCAGGGAAACCCCGTATTCCATACAATGGACATAGAAAATTATAATTCTCCCAATTCCCGTGATACAGACACAAGCGTTTATCTCGACCAGCTTGAGTCTATTAGGCTGCCCAACTTCATGAACCTCAACTTAAGGTTAGAAAAAGTAATCCGGGCCGGTGATGTAGGCAGGATCTACATAATGGCAGACCTCTTTAATGTCCTAAACTCCGCTACCATGATCAGAAGATATGAAAAGTTCCACGGAACCTATTATGAACATGATAGTTCCTTTTCCGTAAATGCGACTGATTGGATGGCTAATGAGATCCTAAACCCCAGAGTTTTAAGATTAGGAGTTAGGTTCCAGTTCTAAGCAGAAAACAGTACTAACACGAGCACAAAGCCCCTTCCGCTTTAAGCGGAAGGGGCTTTTTTTTTCTGCCTGAAAATGGTAAAATCAGGATGAATATATAACCTGGATTATTCACGAGTCGATGTTGCTGCAGATGCAAGGCACAGGGTATGAAGCTGTGGTCCTTCACCGCGAATGCCCTGTAACGAAGCAGGTGCATAGAGATCGGCTCGCTCGGAGAGTAAAAAAATGGCGATTAAAAATAAAAACAAAAAAAGTTTTAATAATCATTCTTGAAAAGAACTTGCACAGCATTGAAAAGAAAATAATAATGAAAACATCGACATTTTTTTATGAATAAGTCAGGATAGATAAAAATTACGGAGGATAAGAATGAAGAAAATATCATGCCTGCTTCTTGTTTGCCTTATGCTTAGCTTGACAGCCCTTGCTCAGGATTATAAAGGGAAAGGGCGGGTAAAAGGCCTGGTAACCGATGAACAGGGCAATCCCCTGGAAGGAGTCAAGGTGAAACTTTTTTCTGTAAAAGCCAGCCAGGCATTTACTGTTAAAACTGATGAGGATGGTGTCTGGCATGGCAACTGGATTAGAAACGGCACCTGGAATGTTGATTTTGAAAAACTTGGATATGCTCCTAAAAAGATAAGTATGCAGATATCTGAATTTAAAAAGAACCCGGATATAGAAGTAGCCTTAAAGAAAGCAGAAGGACTGATAATATCTAAGGAGCTGGAAGAGCAACTTATTAAAGGAAATGAACTTTTTGACCAGGAAAGCTTTGATGAGGCAAGAGCTGTTTTTGAAAGGATGCTGGAGGAAAATCCTGATGCTTATGTTGTTAATCAGAATATAGGAAACTGTTATTTTCAGCAGGAAAAATATGAACAGGCTGTAGAATATTATCAGAAAGTACTTGAAAAGGATGATGATAATACCAGTGTATTATTAGGCATAGGAAATTCTTTTGCCAATATGGGAGAGAATGAGACCGCTATGGAATGGTACGGAAAGATTGGATTTGAAAAGCTTGATGACCCTACGGTTTTATATAATATTGGCACAAGCCTTTTTAATATGGCTAAGTATGATGAAGCTTTAAAGTATTATGAAAGGTCAGTGGAAATACAGGCTGATTTTCTGGACGGGCTCTATCAGCTGGGGCTTGTCTATTTAACCACGGGTAATAATGACAACGCTATAATCCAATTTGAAAAATATCTGGAACTTGACTCTGAATCCGGGAGAGCAGGCCAAGTACAGGGATTTTTGGATTATTTAAAATAAAGGAGTATACACTCATAACCTGAGGATAACACTATGATAAAGAACTGCTTAGCCCTTTTATTTGTTCTTTTAATAATTTCAGGATGCGGGGGCTCAAAAATAGCTCTTGATCCGGACAGCCGGGATTTTTATGAAACCGCCCGTCTTATCATGACCAAACCGGAAAGGGATATTTTCAACCATCTCCCGGATAAATATGATCGGAAAGAGTTTATCTATAATTTCTGGGAAAAAAGAGACCCTGACCCTGCAACTGAGGAAAATGAGTTCAGAGAGGAGTTTTTCAGGAGGATCGAGTATGCAAATCAGCGTTTTAATGAGGGCACCCAGGGATGGAAGACAGACCGGGGAAGGATTTATATATATTTCGGCCAGCCTGACAGAATCGAGCGCCGGCCCATGCTTAATAGTCCCAATGTTAAAGCCCTGCAAGTATGGATCTATTACCGCTACAATTTTGGCATAGAGTTTATGGATAAAAGAGGGGATGGAAGCTATACCTTTGACCCCTTCTCAGGTATAATTGGTAGCTTTTTTGGTGCTAAGGAAAGCGCCCAGATGGGCCTTAATTACCGGAATGACGGAAGGGAGGTAAAATATATTGATTTTGAGTTGAAATATGACGGGCAAAAAAAAGAAGTGACAATCTCTATTCCTGTGAAAAACCTTGCTTTTATTGAGGCTGACGGCCTTTTAAAGGCGGATTTTGAATTCCGCTTTTATGTTTATGCTTCAAAACAGAAAAAAAATAAACAGACTTTTCAGGAAAACAGGCCTTTTGAGATAACAGAAGAAAAGTTACTTGAAACTAAGGAAATAACTTTTTATTTCCCTTTTGAAACAGAGCCGGGAAAATATTATTTTGACGTGGTTATTACGATTAAACCGGAACTTACAAAAACCAGAAAGATCTTTACAGTTAAAATATGATTTTATCTAACCTGGATGATTCACGAGTCAAGGTTGCTGCAGATGCGGAAAAGCGAAAAATAGTTAATGGAAAATTGTAAATATGAAAAACCTTGAAATGTGAATTGTAAAATGTAAAATGTTATGGTAAAAGATTTTTCTATAACGAAATTCTGATGTGGCTGAAGCGACATTGAAGATTTAGCCTTCTGATGAGTTTTT
>CBFDDY010000182.1:0-5356 GCA_965603705.1 uncultured bacterium
GCTTCATACCCTGTGCCTTGCATCTGCAGCAACCTCGACTCGTGAATAATCCAGGTAATATATTATTATCTAAATTGTAGAGAATTAACATTATCATGTCAATCCCACCTTAATTATTCATGCTGGGGAAAAAAGATTTTCATTTTGAGCCTCCGGCACAATTGGAAAGTGCTTTTTGTTTTTTGGGTGCAAACCAAAAAAGAAAAAGCTTCTTAGTCTTATCCGGGTAAATCCGCGAAGATCCGTGTCAAATTCTTTTTATTCGCGTTTTACGGTTTTTCTTAGAGCCATCCTTTCCGCTTGTACCAGGATAAAGCCATTTTAATTCCGTCTTTGAAATTAATGCGGGGAGAATACCCCAAGGATTGTTCCGCTTTTTTAATATTAAGCGGCTTAGGATAGATAAAAAATGCCAGTTTCCCTGTGGTAAGAGGGGCTTCTTTTTTTATCAGCCGGAATACTTTTTCCATACTCCAGGCTGCCGCTTTTACAAGTAAAAAAGGCAAAGAAAAGCAGGGGATCCTTACGCCTGCAGAGGCAGCAATGGTCTCTGTAATCTGCCTGACAGTCAAGATCTCATTTCCCGCAATATTATAAATCTCTCCTGATATTCCCTTTTCTACACAAAGAAAGATACCACGCACAAGGTCATCAATGTATACCGGAGTCTGCCACTTCTGCCCTTTAGTAACAAGAACAAATCGTTTTGTGCTGATAGCTTTTATCAGTTTAAATGTCCTTCTGTCTCCGGGTCCATAGACCCATCCCGGCCGGATAACCACTACATCCATACCATCTTCAGCATAGCGAAGCGCAATCCGCTCTCCCTCCAGTTTGGTTTTATCATAGATGTTTTTCGGCGTTAAAGGATAATCTTCATCTGCGGTTTCGCCTGGGTTTACGGCTCCTAAAACTCCAGCAGAGCTAAAATGAATGACTCTTTTGACTCCGGCCAGCCTGGCAGCAGTTATTACATTATCAGTTCCGCCGGCATTAACCTGCTGAAATCCTTCCCTTCCCATTAGCGAGGCCCCTAAAGCAGCAGCCAAGTGAAAAACCACATCCGAGCCGGCAGGTATTTTAAGCAGGTTTTTAGAATCTGTGATATCCCCATGAACAAGCTCGCATTTTTCTTCCAAGGAGGGGATCCTTTTGTGGACTAAAACACTAACATCCCAATTATTACGTAAGAGCTCATCTACAAGCCGGCTTCCGATAAAACCAGCTGCTCCTGTGATGAACGCTTTCATAGTAGTATATTTAGTCTCGATGTTTGGCTTTGGCCAGGACCAATTTAATTTTTTCCATATATTTCGGTAAAATATATTTTCTGTCCGCCAAACTTTTAGCAGCTCTGGCCACAGCCAAACTTTCCTTATCAAACAGGGCAAACCTAATACCAGCGGCCAAACTATCCGCATCCGGATCTACCAGGATTGCAATTTTATCATTAAGGATCTGGCTGTGAGTCCAGAGACTTGTAGCAACAACCGGTTTGCCTGATTTTAAAAAAGAATAGATTTTGAGGGGTGTGTTAGTCCCGGAAATGCGCGGGGAAACCAACACATCAGATAGGGAGATAAACAAAGGTATCAGAGCAGGGTCGACCTGCCCGGTAAAAAACACCTTATCTGAAATTCCTAATTTAACGGCTGCCCTCCCCATTCGTTCCACAGCCTCCGAAGTATCCCCTACAAGCAGAAAGACAGTTTTTTTATCCTTAACTTTAGCGGCAGCTGCAAGAAAAAGCGGAATCCCCTGGTAAGGTAAAAAATTTCCAGCATATAGGACAATTTTTTGATCGTCTCCGGCAAATTCCCGTCTTTTATTATATACCTCCTCCCTAGAATAATCAGGATATTCAAAATCTAAAAAATTTTCCAAAAGTACTGCTTTTTCGCCAAACCCTTCCGCTTTCACTATATTCAAAAGGTCCGGGCATATCACAATAACTGCCTGTGAATTTTTTAAAACAAACCGTTCTATCATAGTAAACATTTGTTTCAATATTACTGAGCGGGAAAAATTAAAATTATCTAATTGCTGGGGAAGGCTGGAATGCATATCATATACATGCGGTATGTGGAAAATTTTAGCCAATCCCACCCCAAAAAAAGCCGCTTCTTCATGCGAAAAGACAAGGTCGTATCGCTTGGTTAAAAGCCTAGTTACGGCTTTTAGCAGCATGAGAAAATCCAAGGGCAGCTTAGTCAGGGAAGGTCCGATCTTGATCTTTTTTATCCAGAAAAGATCAGGGATACGTAAAAGTTTTACGTTCTTAAATGACCTATCTTCACCAAGGTGATAAGTAACAAGATCTACTTTGTGACCCAGGTCTGAGAGCACTTTTAATCTGAAATAGACACTAATAGGAGTGCCTCTCGGCTGGAAAAAAGGCTCGGGAGCAAGCATTAGAATTTTCATGAAAATACTGCGCTTGTTTTATTCTGATATTTTGTCCGGACCGGAATCAATAATCTCCCGTATATAATAAATTCGTTTCTCCAGAGATTCATGGTAAGCCCGCACTAGGATCTCAGCCAGCAAACCCAAAGTAATAAATTGAACACCAACAACAAGTAATAAGACAGCCAGAAGCAGAAGGGGACGGTTGGCAATACTTTCCAGAAGAATAATCCGGCGGTATGACAGATAGAGGGCCATAATTCCCCCTACACTCCCACTGGCTATACCAAAAATCCCGAATATCTGTAAGGGACGCGTGGAATAGCTAAGTAAAAATTTAACGGTTAAAAGGTCAAGCATTACCTTGACAAATCTGAGCACACTATACTTGGATTTTCCGAACCGACGGGGCCGGTGGTTTACTTTTACCTCCGCAATAGAGACCCCCATCTGACTCGCTATAGCTGGAATAAATCGGTGCATCTCCCCATAAAGGTTAATGTTTTTTAAAACCTCTTTTCGAAAAGCCTTGAGAGTGCAGCCATAGTCATGAAGTTTTACTTTGGTTATGGCCGATATCAGCCAGTTGGCTGTAGCAGAAGGAAGCCTGCGGGAAAAAAGTTTATCCTTTCGCTTAACCCTCCAACCGCTGGCAATATCATAACCCTCTTCAATCTTTTTTAGCAGCAGCCTGAAGTCAGCCGGGTCATTCTGCAAATCAGCATCCAGGGTAATAATGACTTCCCCCCGGGAATGGTCAAATCCGGCGGAAAGTGCGGCTGTCTGCCCAAAATTCTTTCTTAATTTAATAATCTTTACAGCAGGATGCTGCTTGCGGATTTTTGTGAGAACTAAGGCTGAATCGTCCGTACTCCCGTCATCTATAAAAATCACCTCATAGCTTTTCCCAAGGTTTTCACAGGAGCTCTTTATTTCCCGGTAAAGGATTTGCAAATTTTCCGCTTCATTATAGACCGGGATTACCAGAGATAGATCCAAATGCTTTATGTTCTTCATCCCAAATAATATATCATATTGCTGAATAAATGACTATCCTTTCCGGATTTTGCTATAGTTTCTCGTTTATCTGATTTTCCTTGCTTTAAAAATAAAATTAGAAGTACTGTTGAATCGGCCGGACGCAGGCAAAAATTTTTCAATTTCAAATCCCTTTTTTTCAAGATAAAATTTAATCTCATCCGGAGTATAATAATGTCTAATCGGAACAAAATACCAGTCAAGGATAAGTTCTTCTAGTTTTTCCCCTTGCCGGGATTTCTCTCTTTTCTTGAAAAAAAAGTCCACCGGAGCCAAAAAAACGGCCATAACTTTAGAAAGAAATGTCCAGGATTTCCGGGGCGTGCATACTAAAATCTTCCGGATAATCTCATGAATAAAAGTCAGCCTGGTCCTGGTATAGACTGCCAGCAGAATCGAGCCACCTTTGCGGAGAACACGAATCAAACTATCTATAGCTTTAAATGGATCAGTCGTATGGTGGACCGTGCCCCAAGCCCATACGATATCGAAGCATTCATCAGAAAAAGGAAGGGCTAACATATCTTCCTTCCTGAATTCTGTATTTTTGAGGTCAAATTTACTCGCCAAACTTCGAGCGGTTGCCAAACTGCCATCACTTATATCTATCCCAGTAACTTTACTAGCACCGTTCTTAGCAAATATAATACTGAAGATACCCGTGCCACAACCAGCATCAAGGACAGCCTTGCCTTCAGCTTCTTTTTCTGAGTAAAAAATATTCCAGTGATTCTTAGTTTTTTCATATTCCGGAATATATTCCGTCCAGACTACATCATAAAATTTCCCTACTTTTTCCTTGTTTATATCCATCTTACCTCTCATAAGATTCTATTATATGGGTATTTCAAGACAATATCCACTTTATGCCGAGAAATAACTTTTGCCAGCACTTCATTAACCAAGAGTTGACAATTAACCTTTATTATATATTAATATTAAAATCTATTTAGAATTAAATGAAAAAACAAATATTAACCAGTATTTTTCTTCTGGCAGTTTTCTCTATATGCCTGACATTCTGCAATAGTAAGAAAGAATCCCTGACAAAAAGCCTGTCAGGCCATAACCTCAAAGCTCAAATCACCTTTTCAGGAAAAATAATCTTCCAGTCAAATTTCGACGGAGACAATGAGATCTATCTCCTCTCTGAATCCGGTTTAGAACAGCTTACCAACAACACCTGGCAGGATGAATATCCGGTCTGGTCGCCGGACGGGAAAAAAATCGCTTTTACCTCGAATCGTGAAGGCCAGTATGACATATTTACGATGAACTCCGAGGGAGAAGAAGTATTCTCCATTACATCTTCACCTCAGGATGAAAAGGAGCCTGCCTGGTATCCAGACGGGAAAAAACTGGCCTTTACCCGCGAAGCAAAAAAATTCCTCAAAAAACAAACTGCTCTTTACCAGGTAGATATTAACACACACAAAACAAAAAAAATCATCCCGCAGTACTCCAAAGCTCACGGCATAGCTAATATCTCTCCTTCTGCTTCTCTTATAACTTTCACAGGCAAGCGGACAATTGGATGGGATACTGCTATTTACAATATCGAGAAAAATCAGGTGAATTTTTTAAACAGAGGCGGAAAAAGCTGCCGGGCCCGCTTTTCAAAGGACGGTAAAAAATTAGCCTATGTCTCATCAATCAATGCAGATGGAAAAAGTGATATCTGGATAATGAAGTCTGATGGCAGTGAACAAATCCGCCTGACCCTTAGGAATGATACATATGATTACTTCCCAGCCTGGTCACCTGATAGCAGCTATATAGTCTTCAACTCATCCCTTCAGCATAACCTTAACGGCGACTGGCAGCTTTATATCCTTGACGTCAAAACAGGAAAGGCCAACCTGCTCTTTGACAGCCCGGGAAATGATATCTTTCCGGACTGGCACCAATAAAA
>CBFDDY010000183.1:0-5350 GCA_965603705.1 uncultured bacterium
GAAGTACAGCAAATATCACATTCAGCTTTCACAGCAGCTGATGTATTCACATAACATACAACCTCTATCCCGGGATTCAACTTTTTCCAGGCTCTGAGTTCCTCAGCTGTGATCATATCAGCCATAGGGCACCCTGCGTCCGCATCTGGGATGAGGATTGTTTTTTCAGGGCTTAAAATCACAGCGGTTTCAGCCATAAAATGTACTCCGCAGAAAACAATCACATCCTCTTCCACTTTAGAAGCTTTAATACTCAAATCCAGCGAGTCTCCTACAAAATCAGCAATATCCTGAACATCTCCGGTCTGGTAATTATGAGCTAGGATAATAGCATTTTTTATTTCTTTTAGTTTAAGAATTTTTTCTGCTATTCCTTCTTTTTTCACTTATACATCCCTTTACTTTTTTATCACTCTTACCCCACAATGAGGGCACTCTTTTGATCCTTTCTGCAAAGGTTTGCCACATTCCGGGCAATAGTCAATTTTCAGATTGCATTTCTGGCAGAATAATTCCAGGCCCCCGATCGGGCCTTCACAGTAGGGGCAATTTCCTTTTTTTTTCACAACAATTTTTGCAGCTGCAGTCTTTTTTCCTTTTTTTTGCTTATCCTGCAAGTCTTCTATGGCTCTATGTAAGGCATCCGCTCCCAGGTTGGAGCAATGATGTTTATTCTTAGGAAGACCTCCGAGTTCTTCAGCCACATCATCATTAGTAATCCGCTTTGCCTCTTCCAGAGTTTTTCCCAGAGCCATCTCACTGACCATACTTGATACAGCAATTGCGGCGCCACAGCCAAAGGTTTGGAATTTAACATCTTTGATACGGCCATCCTTGACTTTAATATAAAAAGTCATCATATCTCCGCAGACAGGATTTCCTACTTTACCTACTCCATCAGCATCCTTCATGACTCCCACGTTTTGGGGATTCTCAAAATGCTTCATCACTTTATCGCTGTAGATCATTGACCCCTCCTAAACCAAGCTCCCTTTGATTTAAACCATTTAAACCGCTTCGACTGTAGTTACTCCGGGTACTTCCTTTTTTAAAATTCTTTCAATTCCCATCTTCAAAGTCATCTGAGACATAGGGCAACCCGCACAGGCCCCAGTCAGTTTAACTTTAACAACTCCGTCATCATTCACCTCTACCAATTCAACATCGCCTCCATCTGCTTGAAGTGAAGGACGGACTTTACTCAACGCCTTTTCAACTTTTTCTTTCATGATTATTCCTCCAAACATTTTTAAGTCTTTATATTAATAGTATCACAAATATTTTAAAAGTATTTTTTTTTGCGATAATATAATATATCACAATACCACATTTTAGTCAATATTTCCGATAGATTTTATATGATTAAATAACAATCCTGGGTATAAATGGATTAATACGGGTTACAGCCTCATAATTAATAGTCCCTTGCCAGCTGGCCAAAGAATCAGCAGATATGGCATCATTACCGCTTTTGCCGATAAGTACGACTTTATCCTCAAGCCTGACACCTGAAATATCAGTTACATCAGCCACTAAAAAATTCATAGCCACCCGTCCCCGTAGAGGAGCTCTTTCTCCATTTATCAGAATATAAGATGTATTGGATAAATTACGAGGGTATCCGTCATAGTATCCTACTGGTACCACAGCCAGCAAACTTTCCCTGCCTGTTTTATAGGTACAGCCATATCCGACCATTGCTCCTTTCGGCACTTTTTTCAATTGAGCTATTCTGGCTTTCCAGGAAAGAACCGGTTTTAAGCTGATCGAGTGCTGATCTTTTAGCAAAGAGGACAAATAGGTCTCTTTTGAAGGCCACAATCCATATATTCCAATACCTATTCGAGCCATGTCAAAATGAGTCTCAGAAAAAAGAATAGTAGCTGCCGAACAGGAAAAATGTTTAACGGGTATATTTATTTTATATTCCTTGAGATTTTGGATGATAGTGTGATAATTATGCAACTGTTGCCTGGCATAAGTGTGATCAGTCGTATCTTCAATGTTCGCAAAATGCGAAGAAACTCCCTCCAGTACAAGTTGAGGATCCCTGCGTATTTTTTCTACAAAATCAAGAACATCTCCCTTATCTAAGCCTTGGCGGTAAGTCCCAGTCTCGACTTTAATGTGCAAAAAGGCCTTCTTTCCAAGCTTCCTACATACTTCACCTAGTTTGTCGATAGATTCAGGATTATATACAGTAATCCTTAGATCATTCATTACAGCTTTTTTCAGGTTATCCAGCGGAATATACCCTACAACTAGAATTGGACACTCAAATTTTTCTCTGCGAAGACTGACCCCTTCCTCAACTGACTGTACTCCCAACCAATCTGCCCTGCTGTTACAAGCAATCCCTGCTACTTCGAACATCCCATGGCCGTAAGCATTTGCTTTCACCATGACCAGTAGTTTTCTTCTCGTGCCAATAAGATTCCTGAACTGTTGAATATTATGCTCAAGCGCAGATCGATCGAGTTCGATCCAATTAAAGATTTTTTTTTTCATTTGGGATTATCTTTATTTATAGCAGCTTTGATCTTATCAATGTCAACCAATCCGGCAAGTTCATCTTCTATTAACACTGTATCCCCCCGGTTGACCCCCGTAGAGACAATTACAACTTTTGCCTCGATTAAGTCCTCAATAAGATTACAGTAATCTCGAAACGCCTGAGGAAATTGTTTTTCCTCCCGGGCAGCTTGAATAGATCTCTTCCATCCTCGGACTATTTTATATTCAGGTTCTACCTTATCAAGAATCCAGCTCTCAGTAGGGAAACTTTCCAGCCTTTCTCCTTTATAATAGTAGCCGGTACATATTTTGATATCTTCCAAACCATCGAGAACATCAGCTTTGGTCAAAACAATCTTCTCAGCCCCATTTAAACGGCAAGCATAGGATACAGCCACAGAATCAAACCAGCCGCAGCGGCGGGGGCGTCCTGTTGTAGCTCCATATTCATTTCCCTGTTTTCGCAGATACTCTCCCCATTTATCAGCTAATTCTGTTGGAAACGGGCCAGCACCGACACGAGTTGTATAAGCTTTAACGATTCCCAGAATAGAATTAACTTTATTCGGAGCAATTCCTAATCCCGCGCAAATACCGCCGGCAGTTGAATTTGACGAAGTTACATAAGGATAAGTACCGTGATCAACATCCAGCAGCGTGCCCTGAGCCCCTTCAAAAAGAACCGAGCTGCCAGCTCTTATCTTTCTCTCAAGAATAAAAGAGATATCTTTAATGTATTTTCCCATAATCTCTGCATATTCTGCATATTCTGTAAGGACCTTTTTATGATCCAGCAGGGGTTTTCCATAATGGGAAAGAAAAATATTTTTCTCTTCGACATTATCTTTTATCTTCGCTTCCAGCACAGAAAGGTTAAGGAGATCTCCAGTGCGGATACCAGAGCGCCCGGCTTTATCCTCATAAGCAGGACCGATTCCCCGGCAAGTAGTCCCAATCTTACTATCACCCCGCTTTTCCTCAGTTGAACTCTCAAGCATAGTATGGTAAGGAAATATAAGATGGGCATTACGGCTAACAGCGAGGTTGCCATCTATCTTTATCCCAAGTTCTTCCAGTTCAGTTATCTCTTTGATAAAAGCCCGGGGAGCAATAACAACACCATTGCCGATAAGGCAGAGAGTGTCAGGATGTAGGATGCCGGAAGGGATCAGGTGTAGAACTGTTTTTTTCCCATCTATATAAACAGTATGTCCGGCATTGTGACCGCCTTGAAAGCGGGCGACAATATCAAAGGAAGAAGTAAGTAGATCAGTTATCTTTCCTTTTCCTTCATCACCCCACTGCATACCAATAATCGCTATATTTATCATAGGCGTCTCTCTCTCAAAGCTAAAAACTCACTGCCAATTGACAGAATAAGACATTGTTTTTCAGCTTTATATCTTTTTCTCTGTTGAAATCATACTCGACTTTAAATAAAGCATTATTTGAAAGCTTAAGCACCGCTCCAAGGGTCCAGCGGGATTTTTTCCGGGCGATTCCTGTTCCCGGTTGCAAGGAACCATTAAAACCCGGACCATGAAAATCATCATTATATTTATATCGCTGATAGCTGGCAACCGGCTGAATACCGCTAAAATGAGAAGAAATCTGAATATAATACCCATCAGCACTCCCATTAGAAAAACCATCCGGATTTCCAATATTGGCTTTTGTATATTCAGAGGAAAATTCAAATTCTTCTGTTTTCCAACTAAAATTCAATGCCTGCAGAACCAGGTTACGGGTGTTAGCATCATCAAACTTCCCCCTGTAGAGAGAATAATATGCGTCAAATCCTTGATCTAACCTCAGGCCGAATCTTCCTCCCCATGCTTTGTCCTTATTATTGTCTTTAAATTGTTGTCCAGCATTAAGGTAATCACTTTCAGCCAGGCCATTCCCGATATAAAGTGAATACAAAATACCACTATAAATCCCTTCAGCAACAGCCCCTACATCCCTCCATCTATAAGGAAAAAGATTTTCAGCGTTTAAAGGCTTGTTTATCAGCAGACTCTGATGAGGCAGGCTATTTTCATTATATTGGCCAAATGGAACAATAAATAATCCTAGTTTGATATTAATATAATCTGCAAGGGCCATACGTGCCCAGGCTTGAGTTATATCTACTACATTCCCCTGTGTCAGGGTAGCCTCACTGACAAAATTGATTTTTCTGGAGGCTTGGCCGGAAAACACAATACCCATAAGAGGATTTAAAAAAGTATCTCGGGAGAAAATACTTTCACTCTGTCCCCTGGCATAATCACAAGCAAAGTAGCCACCGGTTTTAACTTGAGCGGAAACAGCTGCTGCTGTTAACACAAATATTAAAACAAAAAAATGTATTCTTTTTTTTCTTGTGATCATTTTTTCCAAAGCAGACCTCCCTGCCCCATTATTAAGCTTTGTGTTCTAAATAAGTTATTATATTTAAACACAATCTTATAGTAAATAGAAAATAGCAAATGGAAAAATCAACTACTGCCAACCGCCAACTTTTTTTTTCTGCGCTTATTTGAATTTTTTTACATACTCGTAAAAATCGATCTCATCAGCATCCAATCCGAATAAATAGACATAGCAGCTTGCCAGACTAGAAGCAAATATGGCCTTTAAATAGACCTCTGGAACCCTCTGCATCAAATTCTCAAATCCTATCAATTCCATTAAAACTTTTGAGAAGCAGTTTTTAACTACATTTCGAAATAACTCTTCATCTTTAAAAAGACCTGAAGCGTAGATCGCATCAGTCACATTATTTATTTTATCACTGATCCTGTCAGTTAAAACTGCCCGGGGAAGTCCTTTCTTTTTTTGTTCTTTTTCAATG
>CBFDDY010000184.1:0-5320 GCA_965603705.1 uncultured bacterium
AACATTCAGAAGATATCTTCAGTGCATTTCGGGAAATGGCCGAGGCAACCGGAGGTTTTATTTCCAGTTCATATAATCCGGTTTCAGCTTTTAAAGAAGCTCTTGATGCAGCTGAAAACTATTATCTACTCTATTATTCTCCTAAAGATTACTCAGAAGAAGGAGAATTTAAAAACATTGAGGTCCGGATTAAAAATAAAGGATTTAAAATACTCCATCGGACAGGATATTTTGCTTATTGACACAATAAAAGGTGATAAAATGAAAAAATTATTCACTATTCCGGCTTTATTGATTTTATGCATAAATCTTTTCTCCCAACTGGAACAACACCAGGTTTATGTGACCAATATTGAAGTGCCTATTCGGGTTTTTGATAAAGGTACATTTGTAAATGACCTGACTTTGCAGGACTTCGAGCTCTACGAAGATGGAAAGCTGCAGAAGATCGAAGCTTTATACTATATTTATAAAGACCAGATCCAGCACACTGAACTTAAAATAGATTTTATGCCTTTTACAGGAAGAATTTTTTATCTTATATTCCAAATGACAGAATACAATCCTAGATTGGCAGAAACCATAGACTATCTCTTTGAACATGTTCTTCTTCCGGACGATTCCCTATCGATCGTTACTCCTCTTCACAACTACAATCTGTCTCCTGATGCAAGAAAAAGATTATCCCAGGAAAAAATATCAAAAGAACTCAATGGACTTGTCCGGAAAGATACCATGACCGGTGGAGCTAATTACCGGAATAAACTTAGAGATTTGAAACGAATGACAAGGTCATTGTCAGGCACAAGTAATTTATCATTCGACAATGAAACATCAGCTGATTCACAAATGGGGATTTCCATCCAGTTAGAAAGATATATGCAGACCTTGGAAGAGCTGGAAAATTTACGTAAAACCAATGTAAATTTTTTTCTCTCTCTTGCTTCAAACCTTAAAAGACAATCTGGGCAAAAGAATGTTTTTTACTTCTACCAAAGAGAATTCACGCCCCAGATACCCTCAAGAATTTTGAATAACATGATGACACTTAACCAGGATAAACCCAATGTCCAAAGCAGACTTCAGGATTTATTCGGGTCCTATCACAGGAATATTTCTGTTAAAGTAGAGCCCATTAAGCGTGCATTTGCAGACTCCTCTATACTTTTTAACTTCATTTTCATGAATAAAAGACCGGAGAACACAGCTGGTATCGAGATGCAGGAGCAATCAGAAGATATCTTTAAAATTCTCACAGAAGCAGCAAAAGCCACCGGGGGAATCGTCGATAACTCTCAAAACCCATTGGCTGCATTTAAAAATGTAACTAAGCTAACCGAAAAGTATTATCTTCTCTATTACTCTCCAGCAAATTATACAAAGGATGGGGAATTTAAAAAAATCGAAGTCAAGGTCAAAGGCAGAGATTATAAAATTATCAACAAACAAGGATATTACGCGAAATAGCTATCAATTTGACATTCATCCTGTTGGGCAGCTAACCTGCTAATAATCAATGCCGATGAAGATCTTTATGCATAACATGCCGCATCTCGTCTAAGCGGTTGAAATTTTTTATATCAATATTTTCCTGCTTGAGAAGTTCTACAACATAATCAATAACTGCAGGAGGAAAAATTCCTTCCCTCTCAAAAAGGTTCCGCTTTTTTATAAGGATTTCACTCGATTCCAGACAGTTTGCCGGAAGGGGAGAGAATGAATCAAGCACTCCATCTTCAGAGCTGATCCTTCCTGTGACATATAACTTCTCTGCTAACTCAATAGAACGGACATCCTGAAATCCCCATTCAGCTGCCATGGTAACTCCAGCCAGGAGTAGATGGATCAAGGCGCTTCCATCAGCACTTCTCAATTCAATAGTCTTTGTCTTTTTTAAATTATTTGAATCAGCCTCTTCCTGAGGATTTATCTTTTTGGCAATATTATCCACTTCTGACCAAGCCAGAGGAACACGGATAAGAGCACTGCGGTTAAGCCCGCTCCAGAAAATTTTAGTAGGAGCTTCCTGGTTGGGAACAAGCCGTAAATAGGATGAGGCAACTGTATTGCCAAAAGCAGTTAAAGCATCGGCATATTCACACAACCCTCCTACCATTCTTAGCGCCGGCTCGGACAATCTCCCATCCGGTCCCTCCATGATATTACGATTGTCTTTCATTAGCTGTAAGTGGAAATGAAAGCCATTACCTGCTGCCCCATCCTCTATTTTAGGGGCAAAAGTAGCTACACATCCATGCTTGTAAGCAATATTACGGATCAGCCAGCGTCCGATCACAAGAGCATCCGCCATCTCTTCAATCGGCCGCGGAAGAAACTCGACTTCCATCTGTTCCGCCTGTTTACCATTGATTTCATCAAGTTCCGATTCAATATTATCAACATAACCACCCTCACTGTGCGCATATTTAACTGCATGGGTGATCTGAGTGATATGCCGGAGCATTTCAGTCAAAATCTCCCCTTTTTTTACAAAAGGGGAAGACTCATGATATTTTTTTTCACCGCTATTCTGGAAAAGTTCATTTTCTCTGGAAGATATCAGATAAAACTCAATCTCTCCCAGGGCATAGAGCTCAAGGCCAGCATTTTCGCGGAAAAGTCCCGCAGCCTTGAATAAAATATTATCCGGGACAAAATCAGCCCTTTCACCATCTTTATTCAAATAGCGGCAAACAAAATCCAAGCTCCCCTTATCAAAAGGATTAAAAAATGCTGTCCTGTACTCCGGAACTACATACAGGTCAGACAGCGATGTCTCAACCATTCCGCTAAAAAGGGAAGAACCATCCACCCGTTCTCCTTCTGCCAGGATTCTCTCAGCACGCCTGCGGTCTGAAACCGGTAGTTTTAATTCCTTAAGCCTTCCATCACTTGCGGTATAATGAAAAGTGATGCGTTCGATCTGATTCTGCTCAATTACATTTAAGAGGTCCTCTCTCAGAAACTCTTCCGGGGCTTTATTCAAAATAGATGACAAAGGATTGGTCAAAGCATATGAATATTTATTTTGGGACATAAAATTTTACTCCATTTAATACATATATATAAAGAACTGACATTGTACGAAAAAAGCACTATAAATTGCAAGATTAGACTTGACTATAAGCTTCTCTGTCTGATATATCTCGAACTCAGAAGAAGGAGAAACATAATGAAGAGAACAGTCGATATATATCTTCCCTTAGACAGCCGGGAAGAACCGAATGCAATAGTTTGGCCGGTTACAATACGGCAGCTTGATGAACTAGTTAAAGTTATAAAAAAGCTAGGATGGAAGCCTAATGTGCTAAATCCCGGCAAGCCGGTAGCAAGTGTTGCTGAAGGCCTGCAAGTCATAAAAAATGCTAAGAGTGAACGTTTTATCAATTTCATGGGGGGATGGGCATACCCAGATTTTTCTGTAAGCCCCATGTGGCAACTGCCTTCTGAAGTACCAAAACTTCTCCTCGGCAGCGCAGTCCCCGATTTCCCCGGGGCAGTGGGACTGCTGGCTGCCGCCTCCGGCACTGAGCAGGTAGGTATCAGGACCGATCGACTGTTTGTCGAAAACTTTAAAAAACCAACCGATTATTCAGAGGCAATCCGCACTTTTCTGGAGAAAAGCGAATATAAACCAGCCTATCCTGAAATAATCGACATCGCTGTAACCGATAAAGATCGGGGAAAAGCCAGAAAAGTCATCTCTTCCCTATCAGGTTCAATATACGGAGCAATAGGGCCACGATCCATGCAGATGTGGAATAAAATATCAGAAGCAGACTTTCTCAAATACTTCGGTATTGTAAGAGAAGGATTTGATGGGCTGAGGCTTTTAAAATTAACTGAGAAAATCCCTGATAAAAAAGCTGAAATAGCCCTGAACTTTTTAACAGAAAAAGGCATGGATATCCGCCTGGGAAAAAATCCAAAAAATGAGCTTACCCGAGAAATGGTCCTTTTTCAGATGAAGGTCTATTTCGCCTTACTTAAGCTGAAAAAACAGTACCGCTTGGATTTTAT
The DNA here is from genome assembly GCA_965603705.1 of uncultured bacterium. Taxonomy (GTDB): domain Bacteria; phylum Acidobacteriota; class Aminicenantia; order Aminicenantales; family Aminicenantaceae; genus JAUVXM01. The sequence goes on from CBFDDY010000184.1 coordinate 4,021, forward strand.
GGGGATACAGGACCAACTTGACTGGATAGAACATTATCCGGCTACTGACCTAGCACTGGGGCTATTAAATAACCGATTGCGGCCCGAATCAAATGGGGAAACCATCGTGGCAGCAACAGAAGCCGATGACGGGGCCGCTCTTACGATGCAGGTACTTAAACTGCTTAGCGACGGAGAACCTGTCGGATTTAATGATCTTCGCTATTGGGACTCAAAGGAAGGTCTCTACTGGTTTGTAAATTCAGGTGCCCTAGCTCCCTATTTTGCCTTTGGCAGCCATGACTCTCTTAAAGGGGCCTGGTCGGAACGCCAAACCTATATGTACTTTAAACAGGGCGGCGGAACCAGTTCTGCAGTAGTGAGAATACCCGGTGTCGTCACTTGGGCTCGCTTCTCTTTTCGCGACCATCAATTATATCTTTGTGGCGGAAGAGGGAGGACCGATGTTCCCTCAGAAAACCAATGGCAGACCCGTTCCCAAAATTGCAGCCCTGACTGGCCACAGTGGTATCTTAGACTATGCAGCCGGATCGAATGGAAAATCAACTCCAATCATCCCATGACCGTACGCGGTGACTATCTGAGTAAGCTTAAAGCCCTGGCTGAAGAAATCGGCATTCCCTTTGAATGCTATGACTTTACTACCCCAGAAGAGCTACCATAAATCAATATAGTACTTGCTCCTCCCCCTTTTCTTTGATCAACTCATCGATTTCTTTGAGGAGTAATTTTTTACGCTTAAGGACAGCTTGTCTCTCAGAGAAACTTAAATATGATCCTACCGCTTTTTTAATCCTTTCATCATCCAAACTCCTGAGTCTTTTTACAAAAAGACGCGGGAGTTTGAGGAAACCCATTGCTTTGCGCATTCCATATTTTCCATAAAGGAGCTGATCCGTGTAAACTCTATTATCGCGGAAAGAACGGGAATGGTCGATCAAGATCAAACGCCAGTCTTTTGTGTAACGGATATTCTGTTGAGTCCGGTCAACATTGGCAATCAAACTGTCAAAAGCCCTGGCCAAGTAAATAATTTTTTGCCAGGAGTTAACTACATCTTCGGGAATCGGGATATCCTGCTCCACTCTCTCTAACTCACTGATCTCAAGCTCAATCCATAATTGAAGCGAACCTTTGCTCATTCTATAACTTCTCTCGACTGTAGGAGGGACCATATTTAATCCTAACAACTGATCCAGTTTATAGGCTGCAATTTCATACTCCCAACCTTCCTTAGATCCCATCTGGACTCCCTCCGGATTTTTCCAAACAGCTGATTTCTGTATATTTCCCTGCTCTA
>CBFDDY010000185.1:0-5318 GCA_965603705.1 uncultured bacterium
ATATTGATTAGCCCGGCCTTGTTGACGTTATAAGAGATTATTTTTGCTGCCAAAGATATGTCGGTCAAAAGGGCTGTAAAGGCTCCTGTTGCTTCAGGATGATTTCTTTCCTGATCGACAATATGTCGGTCAAGGGTTATGGCAAAACCTGACATGATACACCTCCATTCATGCATAATCTAGGATAATTATTTTTTATTAAAGTTATTTGCACGGTTGATACTGACATTAGTCTGTTATTGCACTATATACTTTAAATAATGTAAAGTATAAATTCAATGTTGCAGTTTCATGCTTTTTATTATGATATAAATATTTTAACATTAATAGAGATAAAATAAAAAAGGAAATAAAAAATGAAGATAGAAAAATTTAAAATGGAGCGTATGCAGTCTTGCTGGGAAAATGTGGTCGATTATGATATGAGTGAAAGCGGTATCCGGGCTGTTACTCTTAAGGAACTTTGTGAAATGGGCTTTGACCTGGATAAAGTCATGGATATGCCGTTGGGCTACAGCCAATCAAACGGAACGATCGAACTGCGTGAGCTTCTGGCTCAGCATTATCGCGGAGCGTCTATCGATAATATCGAAGTTACTAATGGAACTTCAGAGGCAAATTATATGCTTTCTTTGGTAATCCTAAAAGCTGGAGATGAAATGGCGCTAGAGGTTCCCAATTATATGCAGTTGTGGGGAGTACCCAGGAGCTTGGGCGCTAAGATAAACCGATTTTCGCTGGATTTTCCCCAAAATTGGGAGCCGAATTGGGATGAATTTGAAGCTGCTGTAAATGAGAAGACAAAGCTGGTTTATGTTTCAAATCCAAACAATCCGGGTGGAGCGGTGCTGTCTGAATCCGCTATGAAACGGATAGTATCGCGCTGTGAGGAAGTGGGAGCCTATTTGCTAGCGGATGAAGTTTATATTGGAGCTGAGAGGGACTGTGACCGGACAAAAAGTTTTTGGGGGATGAGTGATAAGGTAATTGTGACAAGCGGTCTTTCTAAAGCCTATGGAATTCCCGGGATTCGCATCGGCTGGATAGCAGGACCTGAAGGTATTGTAGATGAATGCTGGTCCCAGCATGATTATATTACTATAGGGCCCAATATTCTTTCTGATATTATAACCCGGACTGCAGTAAAGGCTGAAAACCGGGAAAAACTTTATGCCAGGACAGGGAAAATCCTAGAGAAGAATTATCCGGTAATGCTGGAATGGCTGAATAGTTATGGGGATTTATTAACATTTAATCCTCATGTGGCCGGGGCTTTCTGGTTTGTAAAATATAATACTGATTTGTCCAGTGAGGAACTCTGTCAGCGTATAATGAAGAATCAGAGTACTTTGGTGGTGCCAGGTATCCATCTGGGGATGGAAGGTTTTCTTCGTATCTGGATGGGAGCAAAGCATGAATTTTTAAGAGAAGGACTGCGTCGTATTGGAGAAGAAATCAAAGCGATGTAAGTAAACTGGGGATCAAGTCTTGTTTTTTGCGCAGAAAACAAGATCTGATCCCCGAATTTAGGAGGATATTAATGGGTAAAACCATCAGGGTTTTTGGGCTATTTTTTCTGATTATTTTTTTAGTTCAATCAAGTCAACTGTTAGGTGTAGATCAAGCTGGGAATATAAAACAGCCGTTATCCCATGCTGATTATGATTCATGGAAGTCGATTTACCGTCCTGCAATATCTGATGACGGCAAGTGGGCTTTATATCTTGAAACGCCTCAGGATGGTGAGGCAGAGATTGTCGTAATAAATCTGAAAAACAGAGATGAGTATAGACATACTATCGGGTATTCAGGAGAAGGAACGGATTCTGAAAGAGCGGCCCGGGCTGAGTTTAACAGCAATGGGACTAAGGTTTTATTTTTAATCTCCCCTTCGCAAGCAGAGGTCAAAGAAGCCAAAAAAGAAAAGAAAACGAAAGATAAGGACAAGCCCAAGAAGAAATTGGGGATTATGGACTTATCTTCCGGCAAAGTGATTATTGTTGAGCGTATAAAAAGTTTTCTCATTCCCGAAGACGCCCCAAACTGGGGTGCCTATTTAAAGGAAGCCCTGCCTGAAGCTGAGAAAAAAGAGGAGGAAAAAGAAGAGAAAAAGGCTGAGGAAAAAGAAGAAGAGAAAGAAGATAAGAAAAAAGACAAAGAACGAAAATACGGGACTTCCCTGATTTTGCGCTCTTTTAAAGACGGAGCTGAAACTGAATTTACTGATGTGCTTGCGTATTATTTTTATAAAACTGGAAAAAAACTCTTTTATATTGTTTCCAGTAAAGATAAACCTGAAACAGATGGAGTGTATATGGTAGAGCCCGGTCAGGACAGAAGTGTTCCTTTATTAAGCGGGAAAGGAATTTATAGTAAGTTTGCTCTGAATGAAGATGAGACCTGTATTGCCTTTCTAACTGACAGGGATGATCAGGAGTCAAAGAAGCCGTATTTTAATCTTTATGGATGGAAAGAAGGTGAAGCCAAAGCCTCTTTGTGGGTGTCCCACACTCTCCAATCAAATTTCCCGGAAGGAATGGCTGTTAGCGATAAATCCGATATTTCTTTTTGTGAGGATGCCAGGATTGTTATGTTTGGCATAAAGGATATTCCTGCTCCCAAGAATGAGGAAGATGAGGGTGAGGAAGAGGAGGAGGCTAAGTTTGACCTGTGGCACTGGAATGACCCTTATCCTCAACCGCAGCAGAAATTAATGGCAGACGAGGTGCGTGATAACACTTGGGAATCTGTTTACCACCTCAGCAGCAAATCCTTTGTAAAGCTTGCTGACAAGGAGATACCAGATGTCCAGCTTTCAGATAATGGGAAAGTAGCTTTTGCCCGGACTATCTGGCCTTATGCAAAACGGGTCGCATATTTCGGGTCATACTATGATGTTTATGTGATCAATCCTCAAACCGGCAAGAAGACTCTGGTCAAAAAAGAACTATACGGCCGTGCCAGCCTTTCACCCGCAGGAAAATATGTGTACTGGTTCCTGAAAGGGGCCTGGTTTGTTTATGATATTGCCTCCGGAACAACAAAAAACATTACAGAATCAATCGATATTAATTTTGAACAATATGACTGGGACCGCCCCAATCCCAAAGGCAGTTACGGGATTGCCGGCTGGACAGACGATGACGCAGCAATCCTGCTCAATGACCGCTATGATATCTGGGAGATCAGTCCTAATGGTTCCAGCGCTCGCATGATAACAGAAGGTTACGGTCGGGCTCATGACCTATCTATGCGCTATGTGAAATTAGATCCGGATGAGAAGACAATCGATTCGAAAGGATCCATATTACTAAAAGCTGTAGACCAGAATACTATGGCAGAAGGATTTTTCCGGGACAGAGTAGCCGGCCATAAAAAACCAGTAAAGCTTATGATGCTGGACAGGATGATCCGGCCGTTTATCAAAGCGAAAAAGGAAGACAGATTTCTTTATGCTTGCTCGACTTTTGAGGAATATCCAGATCTCTGGACCTGTGATGCTGATTTTCGCAAACCGGAAAAGATCACAGATCTTGGCCGGCAGATGGAACCTTTTCTCTGGGGAAAATCTGAGATGCGTGACTTTTTCAGTGCTGATGGGAAACCGCTTAAGGGTATCCTTGTCAAACCGGAAAATTTTGATCAAAATAAAAAATATCCCCTGATGGTGTATATTTATGAAACCCTTCATCAGGGAAGACATAACTATCGCCACCCTTCACCCGGGTCCTCTGTCAACCTGCCTTATTATGTCAGTAACAGCTATATACTCTGGATGCCTGATATTGAATATGATACCGGATATCCCGGCCGGGATGCCTTAAAATGTGTATTGCCGGGTATTCATATGCTCATCCGGGAGGGATATATAGACCCTGAGGCGATCGGTATTCAAGGTCATTCCTGGGGGGGCTACCAGATCGCTTATATGATAACCCAGACAAATATTTTTGCCGCCTCTGTAGCCGGCGCACCGGTGTCGAACATGACCAGCGCCTATGGCGGTATCCGCTGGGGAAGCGGTATGGTACGCCAGTTTCAGTATGAACGCACCCAAAGCCGGTTGGGTGATACCCTCTGGAAGGTACCTATGCGTTATATTGAAAATTCACCACTTTTCTGGGCGGATAAGATCAAGACCCCTGTGATGTATATGCACAATGATGAGGACGGGGCTGTCCCCTGGTACCAGGGGATCGAATTCATTATGGCTCTCCGCCGCCTGGAAAAAGAAGCGTATATGTTTAATTACAATGGCGAAGCTCATGGTTTGCGCAAACGTATCAACCAGGAGGACTGGACTATACGCATGGCGGAATTTTTTGATCATCATTTGAAAGGCGCCCCTATACCGGATTGGATGAAATCCGGAATTAAAGCCTGGGAAAAAGAAAAAAATGAAGTCAAATAAAAAACTTGGCATTCTTTTTATGATTCTTCTATGGATAGTAACGGCCTGGCTTCTTTATCCTCTTGTCGTGCTTGATTCTGTTGATATGGATAGTGCCAAGGAGTACTTTTACCGTTCAGCAATAGGGATTGCTATTATGATTATTCTGTTTGGCAAGACTGCCTTTGATCTTTTTTTCCCGCAGGTAGTGAACAAAAAAGTGCCGCTTACTAATACGATCTTTCTCACTCTATATTCCCTGCTTATAGCCGGGGGGATAATTTTTATGGTATCCCGCATGATAATGCTGTATATCAACAACCAGGAGAGTACCGGAATTTTGTTTTAACTCACATATAAAGCCCATAGCTTAAATTTAGATTTATCTTTCTGATCAAGTAGGGATTATTGTGATTGACCAGAGCTAAAAAGATGCAACCCATCCGGCAAAAACAAGGTTTTCTATATTGGAAGGAATATTTTCTTCTTTTCTTTGTATATAGTATGAGTTATTCACGAGTTTTTTATGAATAAGTCAGAATAGATATGGAGGTTATAATGTCAAAAAAAACAATAATCGGGATTTTAATTTTTGGACTCTTTTTTGGAGCTGCTTTATTATCAGGAATATCCTGGGCTGCAGGTCATGTTTCTTTAAAGGGAATCGTAACAGATTCCCAAGAAGGTGTCCTGCCCGGAGTTAAGATCATAGCCACAAATTCAGCCACTAATATTCAATATGACACTGTAAGCGATAGCAAGGGACGTTTCTTTTTTCAAGAGCTTCCTGCCGGTTTTTATGATGTCAAAGTGGGAATGGCAGGATTTAAGACAGTACTCAGGGAAAATATCCGGATTGTAGAAGCAAAGACAGTTACATTGGAGTTTAAGCTTAAAATGTTAGGCTCTCTGGAGGATATTACTTTGG
>CBFDDY010000186.1:0-5309 GCA_965603705.1 uncultured bacterium
CCCAGGTTATTACCTTAGAAAGTAAAGGATCATATTCCAGGGGGACTTCATAACCCTCATAGGTCCCGTTATCGTAACGGACTCCCGGGCCCCCGGCAGGTGAACGCAGGCGTTCAATCCTTCCAGGAGAAGGCATAAAGTCATTATCCGGATCTTCCGCATAAATCCGGCACTCCATAGAAGCCCCTTTCGGTTTAATATCCTCCTGACCAAAAGCTAAGGGTCTACCTGCTGCTATCTCGATCTGAGATTTAACAATATCTATTCCAGTCACCATTTCAGTAACCGGGTGTTCCACCTGGAGTCTGGTATTCATTTCCAGAAAATAGTAATTTTTATCTTTATCCACAATAAACTCAACCGTCCCGGCATTCTGGTATGCAACTGCATTCGCCGCTTTTACAGCAAGCTGCCCTATCTTATGACGGAGGGCGTCATCTAAAAACGGGGATGGAGTTTCTTCCAGCACTTTCTGATAACGCCGCTGGATCGAACATTCTCTCTCTCCCAGATAGACAATCTTTCCTGTTTTATCAGCCAGGATCTGTACTTCAATATGATGAGGCTCTTTCATATATTTCTCAAGATAAATAGAAGGATTCCCAAAGCTCGATCGAGCCTCAGAACTTGCTATTCGATAAGAAGATATAAGATCTTTTTTCTCATTTACCAGGCGAAACCCTTTCCCCCCCCCTCCTGCTGAAGCTTTCAGTAGTATAGGAAAACCTATCTTTTCCGCCTCTTCCATTAATTCCGATTCCTTTACAACAGGCTTAAGCGTCCCTGGAATAATGGGAACTCCTGCATCCTTCATCCACGACCGGGCCCTTGTTTTCTCGCCCATTAGCTGCACAGGCTTAGAACCAGGCCCGATAAAAACAATCCCTTCCTCCTCACAACGCCTTACAAACTCAGAATTTTCAGCCAGAAATCCATATCCGGGATGAATAGCATCAGCCCTGCTTTTTTTAGCTATACTGATTATTTTATCAATATTAAGATAACTTTCGGAAGGAATTGCATCCCCAATAAGGTAAGCTTCTTTGGAAAGCCTCACATGCAGGGCTTTGCTGTCAACATTTGAATATACAGCAACGGGAATAATACCCATTTCACGGCAGGCCCGTATGACCCTTACCGCTATTTCTCCCCGATTGGCAATTAATATTTTTTTAAACATCATAGGGGTATATTCCCATGCTTTTTCGGGGGATTCTGGTCTCGCTTGTTTTCCAACATTTTTAAAGCAGCAATCAGCTTCAGACGCGTATATTTAGGCTCGATCACTTCATCCAGATAACCTTTTTCACAGGCGATATAGGGATTAGCAAATTTTTCCCTAAATTCTTCGACTTTCCGCCTGCTTAACTCATCTGAATTTTTAGTTTTATCCAGTTCACGCTTATGCACGATCTTTACCGCTCCTTCAGGTCCCATAACAGAAATCTCTGCACAAGGGAAGGCGTAATTGATATCAGCCCGGATATGCTTGGAAGCCATGACGCAATATGCTCCCCCATATGCCTTACGGGTAATTATCGTTATCTTCGGCACTGTGGCTTCAGCAAAAGCATAAAGGATCTTGGCTCCATGCCGGATGATCCCTCCATGTTCCTGGGCAACTCCAGGTAAGAATCCCGGAACATCCTCAAAAGTTATCAAAGGAATGTTAAAAGCATCGCAGAAGCGGATAAAACGAGCCCCTTTATCAGATGAATTGATATCCAGCACTCCGGCCAGATAATCAGGCTGATTAGCAACGATACCCACCGGCTTTCCGCTTAGCCGGCCGAAGCCTATTACTATATTTTTAGCATAGTGCTCCTGAACTTCAAAAAAATAGTGTTCATCCAACACTTCATGAATTACTTCGCAAATGTCATATGGCTGATTGGGATCATCAGGGATAATATGGTTTAATATATTATTTATCCTGTCCACCGGGTCCGCAGACTTCTTATCCGGAGGGTCTTCCATATTATTATCCGGGATAAAAGATAAAAGCTCCCGGATAATTGTTAATGTATCTTCCTCATTCTCTGCGGCAAAATGAGCAACTCCACTCAAAGTATTATGCGTCTCTGCACCTCCCAGTTCCTCCATAGTGACCTCTTCATGAGTCACTGCTTTAATCACATCCGGACCAGTTATAAACATCTTACTGACTTCCCGGGTCATGACGATGAAATCGGTTATCGCAGGAGAATAAACAGCTCCTCCTGCACAGGGCCCGATTATTGCTGAGATCTGAGGAACCACTCCCGAAGCCAGGACATTTCTCAGAAATATATCTGCATATCCCGCCAGGCTGGCAACTCCTTCCTGGATACGCGCTCCCCCGGAATCGTTGAGCCCGATAATGGGAGTGCCGGCTTTCATAGCCAGGTCCATGATCTTGCATATCTTAGCCGCATTGGCAGCGCTTAAAGAGCCACCGAATACAGTAAAATCCTGAGCGAAAACAAATACTGACCGCCCTTCAATCATACCATAACCGGTTACTACTCCGTCACCATATATCCGCTTTTTATCCAAGCCAAAATCATGGCTGTTATGAACAACAAACTTGTCCATTTCCTGAAAAGACCCTTCATCTAAAAGTAAGTTAATTCTCTCGCGTGCAGTAAGTTTCTTTTCTTGGTGCCGCTTGGCAATTTTCTCTTTTCCTCCTCCCAACTCGGCAAGTTTTTCGCGACGTTTAACTTCCTCAATTTTTTTCTCAATAGACATTTTTTATCCTGGACAATTTACCTGGACTTAACCTTTTCCCAGTCTTTTAAGAATCTTTCAATCCCAATATCAGTAAGCGGATGCTTGACCATCTTCTCAAGCGCGGTAAAAGGAAGGGTGGCTATATCTGCTCCAATAAGTGCAGTTTCAACAATATGGAGAGAATGCCTTATACTCGCAACTATCACTTCTGTTTCAAACCCATAATTAGCAAAAATAGTTACGATCTGATCCACTAACTCCATGCCATCATGAGAGATATCATCCAGCCTACCAACAAACGGACTTACATATCTAGCTCCCGCTTTAGCGGCTAAAATAGCCTGCAAAGGAGAAAAAACCAGGGTCGTATTAGCCTGTATACCTTCCTGCGCCAGGGCTTTAATCGCTTTCAGCCCCTCAATTCCTATGGGAATCTTGACTACAACATTATCAGCTAGTTCTGCCAAGCTCCTAGCCTCTTTAATAATCTCCTCAGCACGGCTTGATACACATTCTACACTTATGGGCCCGGTAACAATTCTGCATATCTCTTTGATCAAATCCTCAAACGATTCCTCTTCCCGGGAACAAAGGGTAGGATTGGTTGTGACTCCGTCTACTATTCCCCAGCTGACTGCCTCCTTTATCTGTTTAAGGTTTGCCGTATCCAGAAATATTTTCATATTTTCCTCCTGAACTATTCATAAAAATTTCCACAACAAATGATACTAAGTAAATAGTAATTAGTAAATGATAAATAATTATGGTTAGGCTTTAAAATGATATTTTTCGGAGCTGTGGGTTCTCATTACCTTGTTGGTCAGGGTCCCGATCCCCTCGATCTGAACATCTACCATATCCCCGGGATTCATGGGCCCGATTCCCGAAGGAGTGCCTGTGGCTATTATATCACCCGGAAACAAAGTCATGACATTTGAGATAAACCGGACCAGCTCAGGTACTGGAAAAATAAAACTCCGAGTATTCCCACTCTGGCGCAGTTTGCCATTTAAAAAAGTTTTAAGCCGAATTTTTTCAGGATCTAACCCGGTAGCAATACAAGGCCCTACAGCCGCAAATGTGTCAAAAGACTTGGCTCGTGTCCACTGCCCGTCTTTATCCTGAAGGTCCCGAGCGGTTATATCATTAAAACAGGTATAACCAAGTATATAAGAGAGAACATCATCTTCCTCAGATAAATGGTCCATTTTTTTCTTAATAATTAAGGCCAGCTCTCCCTCATAATCCACTCTTTTTGACATTTTCGGATAGATAATAATATCATCTGGACCAACCACAGCCGAAGGCGGCTTAAGAAAAAGCAAAGGCTCTTCCGGAACCGGACGGCCTCTTTCATCTGCATGTTCCTTGTAATTACGGCCGACCGCCACAATCTTCGAGGGTACTACCGGAGGAAGAAGGATTGTTTCACTGATCGGAATCCCATTTTCTGCAAGTTTAAATCTTTTATATATTGACCCGATAACTTTAAAAAGACAGTTTTCCTTTAAAACTCCATAATCAATCTTGTTGTTATGTCTATAGCGGTATATCTTCATGCGAGTCTCCTGTTATAACCAGAGATACGGGCTGTGACTGCTCACTTTCATTTCCGGAAGCATCACAAGCGGTAATAACATATTCGTAACGAATATTGCCCTTAACCTGAGAGTCCACATAAGAGGCGCTCTCAACAAGTTCAGGTGTTATAAGCCAGTATTTTGTTTCATCCTGATTTTTCCTCCAAACTTTATATCCGGCCAGGTCTTTCTCCTGGTTTGATTCCCAGATCAAAGTAATAAAACTATGTCCGGCTACCGCAGATAATTCCTTGGGCGGGGCCGGGGGGAACGTATCCCTAGGCGTAACTTCGATTGTATCTGAATCAACACTTTCAAGAAAAGGAGATATTCCGGCAGCTGCAGCCCGCACAAAATATAGGTAGCGGCTTCCAAAGGTGAACTGTTTATCACTATAATATATATTTTTTACAATACTTGAATTTCTCTGTTCCGGCTTTTTGCCGTTAACTAAGCGGTAAATATTATATCCCTCTATCCTATCCCCAGGCAAAGAAATTGTAAAAATCGATAAAAATGAGCTATAGGAACAATAACAAATAATAAGGTCAGAAGCAATCGACTGGACAACAGTTTTTTCCGGAGGTTTCCATTTTAATTCAATCTTATTCTTATAGACTTTAGCAGAAAGCCCCCGGGGAGGCATAGGAGCCTTTTTAAGCTCTAAATATTTAAAATCTGACAGATCAGAATATTTCCCCCTTGTATCTATTATTTTCACAGCTAAAGTAAGTCTTTTTTTCTCAAAATCTTTGAGTTCAAAAGGGTGCATGTAATTATATTCAACCGTTTCATCTTCCTTGACCGTCTTATATGCAGAGAACTCTTCCGCAGGAATTGATTTCAAAATCCTCGCTTTTTCCAAAAAAACCTCTTTACTCACTGGCTCCAATTTTACCCCTTCTTCTAATACTTCCTCCATGATCCAGAAGTTGACCTCTGCAATCTCAGTTATTGGACTACCGTCAATGTAAGTTGTAGGATTACGCCAGGTTAAAATGATTATATCACCGCGCT
>CBFDDY010000187.1:0-5294 GCA_965603705.1 uncultured bacterium
CACTGCTAGCTACAATTATAGGATTTTTTAACTTCATACCCATATAAGAGGTGCTTACATCAACCATGTTATTCTCCTTTAACCTGGACTATTAATAAGAAATGTCGATATGTTTAATAGTTCTTTTATGCCAATATTTTACATTGATTACTGCCGATAGATAATTAATCATTTCATTTTCGATATATATAATATAAAGTAAACTGCAAATTGTAAATTGTTTCATTCAAATAACTTAGAATTTTAATTCTGCTTTTTCTGGTATTCCTGGTTTCCCTACCTTTCCTGCAATTTTTTCAAGCTTCCATCATTTTTAATAAGTTTAGGTATAAGCAACACGGGAGTTCTGTTGTGAGAAAACAAGTCATTCAGTTCCTTTACAGAACTACTTAAGAAATTATTTATATATGCGACCGCTGTTTCGAATTCTTCCTTTAATTCATTAAAATAAATCACTTGAGCCCTCGTCGGACCAGCATTTACTCCATCGATATTCCGGAAAAGGCTGCGAATCCTTCCCAAAAGCCGTGGGCCCTGGCTCCAAAACGGCTTTCCTTCAGGGCGAATAAGAGTATCCCGGATACCGGACATTTTTTTTGAGTTGCTTTCTATAGCAATCCTTACTTCCTCAGGAAATTCGACTGCAGAATTTTCAAGAGTTTTTTTCCGTTCTTTTAGCTGGGCTTCAATAGTATCTAAGGCACTGACTCCCCGGTTCAAGGTGGACTGCCAATCTCTCAGTTTATAAGTATATTCAAGCTGCATCGCAATATCTTCTGGAGCAGTTTCAACAGTCGGATCCAGCCTTACTCGCAGTGGCTTTTCAAAAGATCTTTCTCCAATCGAAATACGGATTGTATATATACCGGGTAAAACCTGGGGCCCTTGAGATCCGCCAAAGAAATAATTTTCCTCTTCCTCATCTTTTTTACTGCTCCATGGCCCCTCATAACGCAAATCCCAAGACGTACGGTTAAGACCCGCTTTGCTTGATATTTCATCAATAGTACGGATAACTTCCCTGGATTCATTCATTATCTCCAGTTTTACTTTAGAATTTTTTACGGGCTCCTGTTTGAGATAATAGGTTATTAAAGCACCGTACTCTTGGTTTTTTCCACGGAAAACCCGGTCACCGATCCCATATCTTGTGGGTTTTAAAACATAGCGCATAGCTGGCTTTATTGTAAAAATATAAGCTTCCTGCCTTAATAAATCAGGAGAGATCTCCTGTAAAAAAGAAATACTGTCAAGAATCCAGATGCCTCTTCCATGAGTCCCTAAGATAAGGTCATTATCTCTCGGATGGACAATAATATCATGTACTGCTACTACCGGCATATTACTCCAATTAAGTTTCACCCATTTATCGCCCCTTGAAAAAGAGACAAAAATCCCCAATTCAGTACCGGCATAAATTATCCGGGAATTTTTAGGATCTTCCCTGAGTACCCACACATATGCATTTTCCGGAAGGTTACCTGTTATATTGATCCAGGTCCTGCCAAAATCCGCAGTTCTAAATACATAAGGCCTGAAATCATCTAACATATGTCGGTCAAAAGAAATATAAGCCATTCCTGCCGAAGTATGGGATGGTTCAACATGGGAGACAGGTGAATCAGAAGGAATGTCCGGAATACTATTAACAACACTCTTCCAGACTTCCCCTCCGTCCATTGAAACATGAAGATGCCCGTCATCAGTTCCGGCCCAGAGAACTCCCGGCTGAGCCGGGGATTCAGCCAGGCTTATAATAGTACAATAGTACTCAGCTGTAGTATTTTCCGGCCATGGGGGTCCGCCAGCCACTTTTTGTTTTTCCGGATCATTTGTAGTCAAATCTTTACTGATAATTTCCCAAGTGTCTCCAAAATTAGTGGATTTAAATACAACATTTGCTCCTATATAGACTGTATTTTTGTCATGCGGAGAAAGAATAATTGGAGTATTCCAGTTAAACCTGTATTTTAAGGTAGAAACTGGCGCTCCATCCGCTCTCCGCGGCTGAGGGCTGATATCCTGCTGCTCTCGTGTTCTCATATTTGTTCTGACGATCCCGCCTGCTTGGGACTCACTGATAAACAACTCATGGTCATCCGGATGGACAATAATATGAAATCCATCCCCAAAACTAATCATACGCCAATCCTCATTCATGATCCCGTAAGGTTCTCGACTTGTGCTGGGACCATACCAGGTACCATTATCCTGAAGGCCACCCCCTACATAATAAAATGGCTCTCTATTATCCGCATAGATCTGATAAAATTGGCATATGGGAAAACTATTCACATAGTCCCAGGTCTTCCCCCTGTCATATGATACACAGATGCCTCCGTCTTGTCCTTGCCAGATCCGTTTTGGATTTAAAGGATCGATCCAGAGAGAATGATAGTCACCATGAGTAGAAGAGGAAATACGTTTAAATTCTTCTCCTCCATCTATAGAGAGATAAAGACCAGAAGATATAGCATATACCCGGTTTTCATCTTTTGGGTCGATTCTCAAGTCAGTGTAATAAAAACCCCTTGAAACGATTTCAACATTTTTTGAAACCACCTGAAAAGACTCACCTTCATCATAAGATTTATAGAGAGTCCCATTTTTTGCTTCCGTCATAACATAGACAATATCCGGATTGCTAGGAGCAACTTTGACGCCCATACGGCCGACAAGCTTAGGCAGACCATTAGAAAGTTTAATCCAGGTCGATCCACTATCAACAGATTTAAATAAACCTCCTTCTGTATCCCCACTTGTAAATGTCCAAGGCTTCCGCTCAAAACGCCACATGGCTGCATATACAATATTGGGGTTTTGAGGATTTATATCCATATCCGCAACTCCATGGCGGTCATCAATATAGAGAACCCTCTGCCAATTTTTTCCGCCATCCGTACTCATATAGACACCCCTGGCTGGATTAGATCCGTAAGCATGCCCTAGAGCTCCCACATAAACGGTTTTGGGATTCTTTGGATTTATGACAATTCGGGAAATATGCCTGGTATCTTTCAGCCCCAGGTAAATCCAAGTCTTGCCTCCATCAGTCGATTTATAGACCCCATTTCCGAAAGACACACTGTTACGGACATTGGACTCTCCAGTTCCGGCATAGATAACATCCGGATTACCTGGCTCTAAGGCTATATCCCCGATAGAAGCAACAGATTGTTTATCAAAAATCGACGTCCATGTTAAGCCGTTATTAGTTGTTTTCCATATTCCGCCACTGGCGGAGCCGACATAAACAATATTTGGTTTTCCCGGGACTCCTTCAACATCACTCACCCTGCCCATCATATTTGCCGGACCGATATTCCTCCATAAGAGATGTTTAAACAATTCTGAAGATATTTCAGGCTCTTGGGAATCTCTTTGTTTTGTTAGTAACTCTGAATATACAGGCTTAATTCCAAAAGCTAAAAAAAATACAATCCCCAGGCAAATTGCTGTTAACCGGCGTATATCCATAATTTCCTCCCATTCTCAATAAACACAGTATCTTTTTTTATTTAGAAAATAACAGGATAATATAGAAAGCTCAAAAGTTCAAATAATAAAAAAAGCTGGAGTTCCCCCATTTTTTCTAAGCTTCTAAGCAATCAGCAAGAATCAGGTTAGATTGATAAAGAAATCCGCGTATTTTCGGATCAGCTGACCTGATTCTTGATTGTAGAGCTTCAATCTATAATAAAATGGGGTGGACTCATCAGTCAAAAATCTTGCCTGGATTCATAATGTTATTGGGGTCAAAAGCATGTTTTATCCCTTTCATAAGCAAGATCTCTTCTTTGTCTATTACATAAGGAAGATAATCTTTTTTAACAATCCCGATGCCATGTTCTCCAGATATCATGCCTCCTCTATCTTTACAATCACGATAGAGCGCATCTCTTACCTGGTTCAGTTTTTTTTTCCAATCATCTTCCGGGATAGGAACTATTTTCCCATCCTCCAAGCGTGCACTCATAATGTGCGTATGGACATTGCCATCAGCTGCATGTCCGTAAGTGGGAAGCCAAAGTCCATATTTATTTTGGACTTCAACAATTTTTTCTACATGATTTGCGATCTCTCCCCGCGGCACAACAATGTCCAGAGTTTCAATATTAAACTCTTTTATTGACTCATACATCTTGCTTCTTATATCCAACACCAGTTTCTGTTTCTTGGGATCGTCTGCCACAAAAACATCGATAGCCCCTTTTTCAAGACAGACTTCAGCTACGGTTTCAGAAAGCCTATCCATCTCCTCTACTCCTGCGGCATCCAAGATAACAAGCAAGTAAGTATTTCCCTGAGTACAGGGCCATTTTTTATTAAGCATGTCCTCGGTTATGACAATCACTTCTCTAGGAACAAATTCTACAGCCAAAGGTAATATCTTTCTTTTTATCATAAGCGGTACAGTCTCGATCGCATCATGTAAATTCTCATAAGGAATGATAAGAGAACGCAAAACTGCAGGAGGCGGCATAAGTTGAATAATTATCTGAGATACAATTCCTAAGGTTCCCTCTGAGCCTATAAACAAATTTAATAGGTTATAACCGGAACTGCTTTTCATTAATTTCCCACCAGGACGAATAACATTACCAGAGGGAAGCACTACCTCTAACCCCCGGATATAATTCCTTACAACACCATATTTTACAGCCCTTGCTCCCCCGGCATTTGTTGCTACAAGTCCTCCGAACATAGCGCTTTCATCTCCGGGATGGGGGGGGAAAAACAGACCGGCCTCTTCTACCTCTGTATAAAAATCCTTTAAATTGACTCCAGCTTCTACTTCTGCCATCTGATTTTTTATATCAATTTCGATTATGCGGTTCATCCTTTCAACCGATACTACGATCCCTCCAAAAACAGGGACACATCCTCCGCAAAGCCCGGTAGCTCCTGCTCTGGGAGTTAGGGGTATCTTTTTTGTATTCGCAAGCCGGCATATCTCTGCTATCTCTTCTGTACTAACGGGTTTGACAACCACATCCGGATCACATGCTATCTCATCAAGAGAAAATTCATCATGACTATAATCCGCCATCTTTTCCGGATCAATGATAACATTTTTTTTTCCAACGATTTTTTCTAATTGCCTAATAATGTTTTTATCGACTTTATTGTACATTCCTGATTTCCCACCTGTTTTTCCTGGTTTTTCTATTTCTCGCCTATTCTTCCCATTTTCCATTTACCATTCTCCGCCTTTCCCCCGTTTCACAATTCACGGTTTTTTCTCCTCTAATCCATACTCCATAATCCCTAATCCTGCTTTTCTCCTATTTTTC
>CBFDDY010000188.1:0-5266 GCA_965603705.1 uncultured bacterium
GACGGTAAACGCATCCTTGAAGAAGAAGTAGCCAAAGGGAACATCCGCTCCAAGGGCTTCGATCTAAACGGCATCTGGGTACCTTACTATACCCAACACAAGGTGATGTCAGGTCTGAATGTCGCCTATCACCTCTGCCTCAACCAAAAAGCTCTGGAGATAGAGAAGCGCTTTGCCGGCTGGTTGGAGGGAATAGTAATGGAGCTAAATAACGAGAAGGTACAAAAAATGCTTCATTGTGAACACGGCGGCATAAACGAGGCCCTTGCCGATCTCTACGCAGACACCGGAGATGAACGCTACCTGAAAATGGCACGACGATTCCATCACAAAGCCATTCTCGATCCCTTAGCGGCAGGAAAAGACATCTTGCCGGGAAAACACGGCAACACTCAGATCCCAAAATTAGGAGGATTAGCCAGGCTGTATGAGCTGACCGAAAATGAAACCGACCGCAAGACAGTGGAATTCTTCTGGGATCGGGTGGTCAACCACCACTCCTATGTGACCGGCGGTCACGGAAACCACGAATACTTTGGCGAACCCGATAAACTGCGCAACCGGCTTAGCCAGGGAACAACAGAGACCTGTAATGTGTATAACATGCTGAAGCTTTCCCGGCATCTTTTCGAATGGGAGGCGCAAGCTGAAGTAGCCGATTTTTACGAACGGGCTCTCCTGAATCACATTCTCTCTTCCCAGCATCCAGAAAACGGCCGGGTTATCTATAATCTGTCCCTTGCCCAGGGGGGTTATAAAGTCTATCAGGATCCCTATTGGTTTACCTGCTGCGTAGGCTCCGGCATGGAAAACCATTCAAAATACGGCCTCAATATATACTTTCACAATAATGAGGAGCTCTTTCTCTTCCAGTATATAGCCTCTGAACTCATATGGAAAGAGAAGGGCATCAAGGTACGCCAAACAACAAAATATCCGGAAGAACAGGGAACAACTCTTGAATTTATTTGTGAGAAACCAGTGATATTGACTCTGCAGATCCGCTACCCTTTATGGGCAGAGAAAGGAATTGAGATCAAAGTAAATGGGAAAAATAAGAAGGTCAATGAAGCTCCGGGATCTTTTATTCCTCTGCGCCAGCAGTGGAAAAAAGGCGACCGGGTGGAAGTAAATATCCCCTTTTCCCTCCGTCTTGAGGCTATGCCGGATGATGAAACCAGGGTGGCAATAATGTTTGGTCCTCTGGTGTTAGCTGGAGACCTGGGACCTGTAACAAATGCAAAAGCCGGGGACAACCTCAATGTTCCTGTTTTAATGACCGAAGTCCGGGATCCGGCCATCTGGACCGAGCCAGTCACTGGTCAACCCAATACCTTCAAAACCATAGGTGTAGGCAGGCCGCAGGATGTGATCCTTCAACCTTTTTACAAAACGCACGAACGCCGCTACTCTATCTACTGGGATATGTTCACCGAAGCGGCATGGAAAGAAAAACAGCAAACCTATCAGGCAGATATGGAGCGGAAAAAGGAAATCGAAGAAATGACTGTGGATTTTGTCCAGCCTGGGGAGATGCAGCCGGAGCGGGATCACAATTTCAAAGGAGAGAAAACAAATACCGGTTCCCTTCATAACCGGAAATTCCGGGAATCCAGGGAAGGCTGGTTCTCCTTTGACATGAAAGTATTCCAGGGCCAACCTATGGCTTTGACAGTCGATTATTGGGGTGGATACCCGGGTTCGAAAACCTTTGATATTATGGTGGATGGCAAAGTGATCGCCACAGAAAATATTTCCAATAAAAAGGACGGCTATTTTATCGATGTTACCTACGATATCCCTGATAAATTGACCTTTGGCAAGAGAATAGTCACAATCACATTCAAAGCACACAAAGGGAATATAGCAGGGCCTGTTTTCGGTGTTCGAGTGATCAAAAGATGAAAACAGCAATAATGGATTATTACGGGGATGATAAAGTAAATCCGAATGGATTAAACTTAATAAAAAAGAGATAACCTTGGAAAAAGATAGAGGGAAAAAACTTTTTCAGCACTTTATTTCGGAAGCAGACAAGAGTTTATCTTTTAGAATCAAATCCTGGCTGCGTGAAAATCTTTTAGTTTTTTTAATCGCATTATTATCCTCATTAAGCATTCATGTCGGCCTTGTTTATTTCTTTTCTATCCCTGACAATACTACCCTGAGTTATAGTTCCCAAATTCAGAGTAAAGACCAAAAGTCATTCGCTCAAGCAGTACAAAACATTCAGCAAACCTTTATCGCGGAACTGGAGGAAACCACTCAGGATTCTCCTTCCGGAAAGACAGGTCAGAAAAAATCTCCTAATCCTTCAGAAAAACAGGAAAATTCCCCCAATATCCGCCTTGTTAAGCAGAAGCCGGATACAAAAGAACCTTTCACTCCCGTCCCTGAAATCCCGGGTATTCCCTCCAGCCTGATCGTTTCGGACCGGAAGACTACAAAGATTCTGGAAAATCTTAGTCCAATCCCTATAATCGAGCAATATCATTACTTTAAACAGATGTTTCTTGAAGGTTATGACCTTAACATAAAAAAAATAGCATGGCAAACTGTTCATATTATCTTAAATAACCTCAATAGGTTTATTTTTGCCCTCAATGATATCTCGCCTGCCTTTGATTTTATTAAGAAAATTAATCTTAGCGAAGAACTTGAAAACTTCCAATACACCCGAGATTCCGATTTCCTCTTATCTCAAGCTGCAAACAATCATTTCGAGCGGAAGGCTTTAAACTACTTATTTAAAACGTATGAGAGAAAAATCAATAAAAACAAGGCCGAATATTTAGCTATAAAAAAAATCAGTGAAAAACTTATTGATGAGTTTAAAAGGAGAGGCTATTCTTCCCTTGAAGATGTCATCAACGGTTATATTAGGGAAGAAATAGAAATCTATAATCGTATTATCGCAAGAGGTGGAAAAGAGAGAAATATTGCTCTTTTTTCTCTGGGATATCTCTTGTGGGAGGAAAATCAATACGAGACAGCCTTAGATACCTGGCAAAAGACCGACAAAAACTATACCGCAAATAAGGCCCTGCAGGAAATCCGGAAAATCCTCTTCGGGCAAAAAGTCAACGGGATGAATAATTTAATCCTTAAGATTAATTCCATTTTGATCGACCATTCCTATCAGGGCAATAAAGCACTTATGCTTCGGTTGGGAAATTACAACAATATACAGTAGTACAATTTTAAGGCCAGAAAGGATAAAATTAATTTCAGGAAGAATAGAGAACAATAAATGAAGATTTTGATCGTAACTTTGCAGTTTGAAGAAACGGCTACCGGCGGAGGAGGTGTACATGTTAAAAACATCTGCGACCACTTTCTGGCCATTGGCCAGAATATAACGGTTCTATCTATCCATACAGAAAAAACCCGGAGACAGATAAAACCTGAAGAATGGCAGGGAGATACCAGTATTCAACAACGCGGAAATCTGACGATTGTACGGCTTCTCATTGAAAAAGGCATTTCCCATCCTTATTTTGGGGACAAAAATGAAGAATTGAACCGGATAGAGCAGTTTACTCAAAAAGCTCTCTCATGGATAAAAGCCAAAAGCAGTAAATTTGATATTATTAACCTGCACGGGCATCATCTTATCCCGGGTTATCTTGCCTGGGAGCTTCGCAGTATTAAAATACCCATCGTCTCTACCGTACATGCCCTGGAAACCACTTATATATCCAAAAAAGGAGAATCCCTAGCTAGGTTTAAAGCCACAGACAAACTCCTTGCCCGCTTAAAAAAGTGGGAAGCAATGTGCCGTTTCGCTGATATCATCATCCTGAACAGCCCTACAGTCGCTTCTGATTTTATACGGCTGCTCAAGGGACAGAAGATCGATCCAGGAAAATACCGGGATAAGATCCGCTTGATCTCGAGTGGATGTAACCGGAGCTTTCTGATGAGTAATGAAGAGATTAAGCGCAAGCTGGCCCGGGTACCGGATCAGATAAATCTTATTACCTTCTCCCGGCTCGATCCTAGTAAAGGCATTGAATTTACCATCAACGGAGCCAGGGAAGCCGCCAGGCTGTGCCCAAACAAGTTGCATTTGACCATTGCTGGGATTGCTGAATCCGAAGAATATTTAAAGCGCCTATACGATTTAATTAAAGATCCGCCGGCAAATTTACACCTTAAAATCAGGCGAATGGATAAGATCAGCTCTAATGCTGAAAAAAAAGAGATCCTGGATAACAAGCATATATACATATTACCCACTCTTAAGGAGCCGTTCGGAATGTCTCTTATAGAAGCATCCGCCAGGGGCAATTTATTGGTCTCTACCGACAACACCGGACCCCGGTATATGATGGCCGGAAAAAAAGATATCTTAATGGATTGGGGGCTTATTACCAGTTACGGCGCCCTGGCTGAGATTACAGAAGACTACCAGAAAACCCTTCCTCAAAATATTGGAAAAGCTATAGCTTGGACAATAAATAACTGGGATGCCTGCCTGGGTAATGCTCTGGAATTTAATCAAAAAATCAGAGAGAGATGGACCTGGGAGGGCATTGCCCGGCAATACCTTGAACAATTTAAGCTAAGCAAATAAGATTACTCCTTATAAATTATTTTCATTTTTTACTTGACAAATACTCTAATATCATTATACTCTAATTATATTGAAGTATAAATGTATTAGATTTAAAACCAACAGGAGGTAGAAAATGGAAAAACCGGGAAAATTAAAAACAAGCAATTGGGGAATCGTCATTTTTACACTGCTGATTGTAGCAATCCTTACATGCGCCGCGATATTTTTTGGTAAAACAGTATTCTATACTGTCCTTTGTGTTATACCATTATTAGCGGCTATTACCCACTTTGTCAGTTTTCTCAGAACAAAGAATTGGGGTCATTTGATTCCCATGCTATTTTATGTGTTTATTGGCCTTCTTTTCTTCCCAACTTTTACTTTTAACGAACAAACAAGAGTAATCCTTGCAGCCTGTGCCTTGATCCTGTTTGTAGGAGAGATAATTGTTCTTTCAAGTAAAAGAATTAACTGGCGCTATCGGGAGATACTGGAACTTGCAGCATATCCTGTAGAAGAGTCTTACGACGGTTTTACTCCCCGCGCCTTCCCTGCTGGAGAAGCACAGTACACAAAAGAAGAAATTATTGGATTCACAAAATTCATGATCAAACATGTTATCGCCTACCCGTTCATTGAAGAGAACAGAGTTGTCCTGGTAGTTCCGGAAAACATGTTTGTCTATATGCTTCTTTTAAAGCGCGGCTA
>CBFDDY010000189.1:0-5245 GCA_965603705.1 uncultured bacterium
TTATTATTTTTTTGTCATTCTATTTTATTTATAAACTCGACTGTAAAAAATGAAATTAAAAAAAGATAAAATATATCCTGACTCAGGGGTTGAATTAACCCCTTTTACAGCAATAAATTATGACAAAGTAATGAACATTGCTACCCTGGGTCTTTATCGCGGCTTTATTCACAGGGCAATTAAGGCAATGGATATTCAGAGTGGAGATAAAATTCTCGATTTAGGGTGCGGTACCGGACGTAATGCCTGTATTATGAAAAAATATCTGAGTGATAATGGGAAAATAACCGGCATGGATATATCGTCGACAATGGAAAGGCAGTTCAATAAAAAATGTGCTAAATATCATAATATTGATTTTGCCAGGCAAAGAATTGATCTGCCATTCTCGATATCAGAGAAATTCGATAAAATATTTATCAGCTTTGTGATTCATGGCTTCCCTCATGAAGTCCGCAAAACGGTTCTCAAAAATATTTATACCCATTTAAAACCTGGCGGTGCATTTTTTATGCTTGATTTTGCTGAATTTAAAATGAATAAGATGCCGCCCTTGTATCGCTTTGTTTTTAAAAAAATTGAATGTAAATATGCTTTTGATTTTATCGAGCGAGATTGGAAACAGATACTGTCAGATCATAATTTCGCTGGCTTTGAAGAGTTTTTATTCTTCAAGGATTATGTAAGATTATTAAAAGCTAAAAAATCAGATGTCAAAAACTAAGCCGTTTGATAAGTATTCAGATGAATACGAAAGATGGTTTGTTGATAATCATTATGCATTTCAATCTGAATTGAAGGCCATCAAAATGGCTATGCCTGCCATGGGGGAAGGAGTTGAAATCGGCGTGGGGACAGGAGCTTTTGCCGAACCATTGGGAATTAAAGAGGGAATAGAACCTTCCAAAGCAATGCGGGAAAAAGCAAAAAAAAGGAATATCAAGGTTATTGACGCAGTTGCTGAAAAGCTTCCTTACCTTGATAAAAGTAAGGATTTTGTATTAATGATAACAACAATCTGTTTTGTTGACGATATCTTTAGATCTTTTAATGAAGCACATCGTATTTTAAAAGATAGCGGCAGTTTAATTATTGGATTTATTGATAGAAACAGTCCGGTTGGAATAAAATATTCAGAACATAAGGAGAAAAGTGTTTTCTATAAAGATGCCTGCTTTTATGGAACAGGAGAATTATATGGAATATTAAAAAATACCGGATTTGAGATTGAAAATACATATCAGACTGTTTTTGGAAGATTAGATGAAATCAATAATGTTCAAGAGGTGCTAACAGGACACGGACAAGGAAGTTTCGTAGTGATAAAGGCAAAAAAAGGATAGCAATCATAAGAAATAGGAGAAGATAAATGTATAAACATCTTTTTGGCCCGGTCCCGTCCCGCCGCTTAGGGATGTCTTTAGGTGTTGACCTTGTTCCGCATAAAGTATGTTCGCTGAATTGTATTTATTGTGAATGCGGGCGCACCACTGAGCTAACTTTAAAAAGAAAAGAGTATATTTCCTATATAGAAGTAGTAAAAGAATTAAAAAATTATTTCAGCAACAATCCTGCCCCGGATTATATTACTTTTTCAGGTGCTGGTGAACCTACTCTTAACTCCCGTTTTGGGGATGTTTTAAAATTTATTAAATCAAATTACCCAGATATCCCGGTTGCTGTCCTGACCAATGGAACCCTTTTTTATCAAAAACAAGTCAGAAAAGAACTTCTGGATGCAGACCTTGTGCTGCCCTCATTAGATGCAGCCTCAGATCTATCTTTTCGTAAGATCAACCGTCCCTTTCATAAACTTAATATTAATGAATATATTCAAGGCCTTGTAGATTTCAGAAAAGAATACAGAGGCAAGATATGGCTGGAAGTTTTAATCCTTCCCGGCTATAACGATAATACCGAAGAACTGCAAATACTTAAAGAAGCCTTTAAAAAGATCAAACCTGACAGTATCCAACTAAATACGCTTGACAGGCCGGGAACAATTGAAGGTTTAAAAGCAGTAAAAAAAGATAGGTTGCAGGAAATTGTTGATTTTTGGGGACTTGACAATGTTGAGATCATTGCAGCCGCCCCGGAGCGAAAGAATATTAAATCTTATCGGGAAGATACTGAAAGCGCTATTTTGGAAACAATATCCAGAAGGCCTTGTACTGTTGCTGATCTTGGGAAAATTCTCGGTTTACACATCAATGAGATCAATAAATATCTTGATGTTTTAGCATCAGAGAACAAAATTAAGTCTGTCCGCGAGGAAAGAGGTTTATTTTATAAGCTGATATAAATAACCAACCTGAACTATTCATAAAATATTGTTGGATTAATTAGGGATTTTAAATATAATAAATCAACCTTGTATTATGGAACAAACAATTTTATTATCACATTTTATCCAACAACAGGAGAAAAAGCATGGAACAGGTGAAAAAGTTACTTAAAGATTCTGCTGCTATTAGATTTTCCGTTCTTGGTATGATCAGTGTGCTTATGTTTGGCACATACTGGTTCCAGGATGGTCTCGGCCCTCTGAAAGGATTGTTTGAAAGCCAGCTGGGATTTACCAGTACTCAGTTCGGGCTATTGATCAGTTCAACGACCTGGGCCAATCTGGCTTTGATGATCATCCTTGGCGGCATGGCTCTGGACCGCTGGGGCATTCGCAAGACCGGTATCATTATGGCTGTTATCGCTACTGCAGGAGCCTTTGTTGTTGCCCTTGGCAGCATGGGCGTTTTCGGTACAGGAAAATCCGCCATGTTGATCTCCATGATGGCTGGCCGTATTCTTTTCGGGGTGGGGTTGGAAACGACCTGTGTTTTGATTTCGCGGACAGTCGTTAAATGGTTCAAAGGCAAAGAACTGGCAACCGCCATGGGATTAAATGTGGTGGTGGGTCGACTCGGCAGTTTCTTTGCCATTTCTTTCGGACTGGATATTGCCAGTGGGAGAGTGTCAACTGCGCTTATCACAGCCGCTTCCATCATCGGACTGGGCACACTTATGTTCCTGGCTTATTTCATTTTTGACATAAAGCTGGACAAACAGCTGGCCGAGACTGCCACAGAAACACAGGAAGAAAAATTCAGCTTCAAGGATGTCATTAAACTTATCATCAACCCATCCTTTATCTATATTGGCCTGCTCTGTGTTGCTTTTTATTCGGCTGTTTTCCCATTCTTGCAGTATGCGCCTGACCTTCTGGTCAATAAATTCGGTTTCACTTTTACCATGCCTGATCTGGGGGACATGACCATCTGGCAAAAAATCGCGGCCTACCTTCAGAACGGGCCAAAAGTCAGCGGCCTCATTCCCCTGGGCACGATCATTTTCACACCTATCTTCGGACGCCTGGTAGATAAAAAAGGTAAAGCTGCCTCTCTAATGGTTCTGGGTTCCCTGCTTCTTATCTATGCACATGTGACCCTTTCTCTGTTAAACAGTGTCTTACTGGGTTACACAGGCCTCTTTGCTCTGGGCATTGCTTTTTCCCTGGTCCCGGCTGCTATGTGGCCGTCAGTTGCCAAGATCGTTTCTGAAAATCGCCTGGGAACAGCATACGCGACCATGTTTACTATTCAGAACTATGGACTATCATTGTTCTATTTTGGCATAGGCAAGGTGCTGGATATCTTTAATCCAAAAATTGTGGAACAGATCCAGTCTGTTCGGGAAACTCTTCTCGCTCAAGGATTGAGCAAAGCCGCCATTGCTCAGAAGATCGAATCAATGCAGACCGCAGGAGAAATCCCTCCCTACAACTATACACTTCCTATTCTTATGCTGGTGGTCTTAGGCGTGATTTCGATCTTTCTGGCATTCCAATTAAAACGAGCGGATAAAAAGCAGGGATATGGCCTGGAACTTCCCTTTCACAAGAAGTGATTCAGGGCAAGGTAGAATAACCGGCTAATTCGCCTAAAGAGAGTTCAGGGACCAGATAATTGATCCTATAGACTATTTTCTTTATTTAGATCAAGTCTTCGTTTCTTCTTTAAGTAGGGTGCTCCATTTTTCATCCAATCGGGCATAGGCTTACCCTTTAAATAATGGTCGAAATACTGCTTCATGCGCTTCTGGAAGTCTTTCTGATTCTCTTCTTTAGCAAGATGATGCGGTTCTCCCGGGTAAGAGAGGAAGATCACTTCTTTTCCCAGATACCGGGCAGCATTGTAGTATTCTAATGACTGGAGCCAGTCGACCGAACCATCTTCAGTCCCATGCAGAAGCATAAAGGGGGTTGAGATCTTTTGGGCATTCTGGATGGCAGACTGGCTGCGGTAGAGCTGGTGGTCCTTCCATGGATCTGTACCCATACGTCCCTGGCTGCGGGAATAGTACGAGTGGTTGTTATTGCCGGAACTTTTGAATACCTGATTAAACTCGCCTTCTAGGCATGATGGAGCAGCGCCAGCTACCACACAAGCAAATTGATCGGTCTGAGTTACTATATAGGCTGCCTGGAATCCGCCCCAGCTATGTCCCTGCAGGCCGATGTGTTCCGGGTCGGCATAACCAAGCTCGATAACCTTGTTTACAGCCCTGCTGATACAGTCAAGCGAAGATGTGCCTGGTTTTCCGATCTCAAAGATAATATCTGGCATAAGAACCAGGTATCCGTCACTTGCATATGTTGACATATGGGGCCTGTCATCATAGGTCGGCATAGAATACTGGTGGAGGCGCTGTGACATCTTTTCATAAAAATATACCAGCATGGGGTACTTCTTGCCCTCTTCATAACCTGCCGGCAGGGTCAGGGTCGCTTGCAGTTTTTGGCCATTACTGTTTGCATAGTCGATTAAAATCCGGTGTCCCCAGCCATATTCTTTTTGCTGGGGATTGGCATCGGTTATTCTTTTTGCATTGGAAAAATCCAGACCGCTTACATAATAATCCGGGAAATCAGTAAAAGTCTCTCTGGTGTATATGAGGGTGTCGGCTTTTTTGGATTTAAAGGGGGAACTGAAATGCTTATCCGTATAGATAAGCTTTTGCGGCTTTGCCCCGATTTTTAAGGAATAAAAACCGGATTTTTTTGTCCATTCCCCATAGGCTGAAAGCAGCAGCGGCTTGGAAGTGTTGATGAACTTTTCTTCGGCATCCAGTTTTAAATAACGAAACCGGATTTTTTCCCTGCTGCCTGCACTCTGAGTGATATTTGTTGGATTTTTCCCGTCTAAGGGCAAAAGCCAGAGGTCATATTTGTGGTTGATTATGACTGCCTTGC
>CBFDDY010000190.1:0-5149 GCA_965603705.1 uncultured bacterium
GAAGGCATCCTCCCTAAAAGGGCAGAGACCTCAGCGCCGGCCTGGACAAAACGGAAAATATTATCAATAAACAATAAAATATCCTGATTCATTTCATCCCGGAAATATTCAGCCACAGACAGAGCAGTCAGGCCAACCCTTAACCTGGCTCCGGGAGGTTCGGTCATCTGACCGTATATTAGCGCGGTTTTATCAATAACACCTGACTCCTTCATCTCCAGCCAGAGGTCATTTCCTTCCCTGGTCCTTTCGCCAATCCCGGCAAAAACAGAATATCCTCCATGTTTTTGAGCAACATTATTGATCAGCTCCATGATAATAACCGTCTTCCCTACCCCCGCTCCTCCGAACAGGCCGATCTTTCCGCCTTTTAAAAACGGCTGCATCAGGTCGATGACTTTAATGCCGGTCTCAAACATCTCCAGCTTTGTACTCTGGTCCTCAAGCGAAGGGGGCTCACGGTGAATTGGATATTTTATTTTAGCTTCGATCTTTCCCAAGTTATCGACAGGCTCCCCTATAACATTAATTAGCCTCCCCAGAGTTGCTTCACCTACCGGCACCTGAATGGGGGCATCAAGGTCAAACGCTTTCATCCCCCGGGCCAGCCCTTCAGTCGGATGCATGGAAACACATCTAATCCGGTCCTCTCCCAAGTGTTGTTCTGCCTCAACAATAATATCAATCGGAACGAGAGTATCAAATCCTTCACTTGTAATCCGGATGGCATTATATATTTCAGGCAATTCTGAATCTTTAAACTCAACCTCAACAACAGGTCCGATAACTTGAACTACCCGACCGGTTTTTTCCTTAGTATTCGCTTTTTTCTTGGCTTTTGCCATTTATCTCTCCATTTATCTATTTTTCGCCAAGGCATCAACAGCCGAAATAATTTCCAGCAGCTCGGTTGTAATGCCTGCCTGCCTGAGCTTGTTGAGGTTAAGAGTTAGGTCATCAATTAGATCTTCAGCATTATTTGTAGCATTATCCATGGCCATCATCCGGGCTGCATGTTCCGCAGCGATTGATTCACAATAAAAATGCCAAATTTGGCCTTCTATATACAACGGGAGTACGGTATTGAGAAAAGAAATCATTCCAGGCTCCCAATCAGGGATAAGTTGAATCTCTCCTTCCTCTTTTTTCTGAAATTCCACCGGCAATAATCTGGTTATGGTTACCTGGGGTGACAAAATAGATTTAAATTCATTATAGGCAACATAAACTGCATCTGTTTTATTTATAATATATTCCTGCATCAAAGAACCAGCTAAGTCTTTTAATTCTTCTTCGCTTAACTTTTGAATCCGGTCCACATAAGTACGCTCAATCGGAAAGGATGTTTTTTTAAAAAAAAGATCAGCTTTCCGCCCTAATAAAATCAAGCGGATATCACAGCTTAAAGATCTCTCTTTTAAAAAACTCAGGGTTTTTTCCAACAGATTTGAATTAAAGGCTCCGGCTAAACCTTTGTCTGAAGATAGGACCAGTACTTTTATTTTTTTTTCTTTACGCTTTTCAAGCAGGGGGTGACTAGACTTAGAAACATATGCAGATATTTTCGCGGCCAATTCCGGGTAATTATGCCAGCTTGGACGGCATTCCAGAACCCTTCGCTGAGCTTTTTTAAACTTGGCTGAAGCTACAGATTTCATAGCACGGGTGATCTGCTGGGTATTCCGGACACTTTTAATCCTGCGCCGCAAATCGATTAAAGCCGGCATTTTATTCTTTCTCTTCTCCAAATTGCTTGTTAAATGACTTCAAAGCTGAACTTATTTCTTGATCTAGCTCTGCATCTATCTCCATTTTTTTTCTCAGCTTTTTCATAAGTTCCGGATGTTCCTTATTTAGATACCCAAACAACTTTACCTCGTATTCCTGAATTTTTGAAACTTCAAAATCATCCAGGAAACCACGATTACCGGCATAGATAATAAGGATCTGCTCTTCAACAGATAATGGTTTATATTGACCTTGTTTGAGTAACTCAGTCAGCCTTGCTCCCCGGTTAAGTTGGGCCTGGCTGGCCTTATCCAATTCAGTTCCAAACTGAGCAAAAGTGACCAGCTCCCTGTACTGAGCTAGATCCAAACGCATTTTACCAGCTACCTGCTTCATGGCTTTTATCTGGGCATTACCACCAACTCTTGAGACTGAGATCCCCACATTAATAGCCGGCCTAATCCCAGCATTAAAAAGCTCCGGTTCCAGGTATATCTGCCCGTCTGTAATCGAGATCACATTGGTAGGAATATAACCAGAAACATCTCCAGCTTGAGTTTCAATGATGGGAAGAGCTGTTAATGACCCCCCCGCCTTTTCATCAGAGTATTTAGCCGCACGCTCCAGTAAGCGAGCATGAAGATAAAATACATCCCCCGGGTATGCCTCCCGCCCGGGAGGGCGGCGTAACAGGAGGGAGATCTCGCGATAAGCGGCAGCATGTTTAGACAAATCATCATAGATAAGTAAAACATGTTTCCCTTTATCCATAAAATATTCTCCAATAGCACAGCCACTGTAGGGAGCTAAATACTGCAGCGAAGACGGCTCGCTGGCTGAGGCAGAAACCACTATCGAATAATCCATAGCGCCGTAATCTTCCAGCATTTTTACAATATAAGCTACAGTGGAGTTTTTCTGGCCGATAGCAACATAAATGCAGATCACATCCTTTCCTTTCTGGTTGATTATAGCATCAATAGCAATTGCTGTTTTTCCGGTCTGGCGGTCACCTATTATCAATTCCCGCTGGCCGCGTCCGATGGGGATCATTGAGTCAATAGCTTTCAAACCGGTCTGGAGCGGCTCTTTCACAGGCATCCGGTCTACAACTCCGGGAGCTAAGCGTTCAACAACCATAAAACTATCAGAATTAATTGGGCCTTTATCATCCAAAGGCTCCCCAATGGGATTGACAACCCGGCCGACCATTGCTTCCCCGGAAGGAACCTGCATGATCTTATGAGTCCTTTTTACAATGTCACCTTCTTTGATCAGATGGCTCTCTCCTAAAAGAACCACGCCTACATTGTCATCTTCTAAATTTAAGGCCAGGCCAAATACATTATTGGGAAGTTCCACAAGTTCATTGGCCATGACTCGGTCAAGGCCATAGACGCGAGCAATCCCGTCTCCCACAGAGATCACAGTCCCTACCTCTTTAATATCAATATCAGTCTGGTACCCTTCTATCTGGTGTTGAATAATCTTGCTTATCTCAGCCGCTTTTATTTCCATTTTATTGCCTACCCTTTAATAATTTGTTCCCGGAGTCTTTCCAAATCTCCTTTGATTGAAACATCATAAACAATATTTCCTTTTCGCAGCGAAATCCCTCCGATCAAGGAGGGATCTTTTTCATACTTTAAGGCCACAGGCTTATTTTCAATATGTTCCAATTTATCCTGAAGCTTCTTCTCTTGGGAATCTGTCAGGGGAACCACTGATAAGACTTCATAGGTCACTATCCCTTTCTCCTTATTCCATAAATCAGGCAGAAACTCTATTATCCCGGACAAAAGCTCAAGCCTGTCATTTTCAATAAGCAGCAAAATAAAACGGGTTGTTTTCTGCTGCATGGAACTTTTTGAAAGAATTCCCTCTGCTATCTTTTTCTTTCTTGAAACAGGGAGAAGCGGCCTAGTAAGAAGATCATACAGTTTTTCCCGGGCTGCCAGGAGGTTTGAAAATTCTTTTAATTCCCGGTATATAATCCCATACTCCTTTTCGCCTTTAAGCGTACTTAACAACCCGTGGGCATATCTCTTAATCAATGCTTGATTTTTCATAAATATCTTCAAGCCTTTCAATTGATTTATCTATCAATAGTTTATGGTCTTTATTTGTAATTTTTTCTATGATACTCTTTTCTGCCTGACGCATTGCCAGTCCGGCAGCATATTCCTTGAGCTCTTTAGTCCCAAGATTTGAAATGACCTCAATTTCCTGCCGGGCCAACTGTTTAAGGCGTTCCATTTCCTGCCGGGCTGATTTAATAATCCGTTCTTCCTCAGCTTTACCTTCTGATTTTGCCTCCTTTAGCATCCGGGCAGTCTCAACCTCCAGCTCTTTTAAACGGGTCTGTGTTTTTTTAAGATTTGTCTCTGCATCCTTCCTGTTTGAACCTGCTTCTTTGATAGTCTGCTCTATTGTTTTACCCCGATCAGCAAGGAAGTTACGGGCTGGTTTGTAAAGCAAAAAAGTCAATCCTCCAAAGAGGATAATAAAGTTCACAACCTTTCCTGCAAATGCCATAGGGTCTTCTTTGTGCTGCCCTTCTTCAGTTGACATAAAAAGAAAAAAAGGAAGCACAAGCAGGATCATCCAAATGCGCTTTTTATGTATCATAGCTTTAAAAGCCTTTGCTCGATCTTTTCCGCAAGTACCCGGCTTTCTGATTTAATCTCAGCCTTTAGGGAATCAAGCTGTTCGTTTAATTCCTTTCTTGCCTGCTCGATCTGAGCTCTGCATTCCCCGGACACTTCAGCCAGCATACGTTCCTTTTCCTTTCCAGCTGTTTTTTCATGTTTTTCGCGGGTTTTATACGCAGAAGCCCGCGCAGATCTGATATTCTCTTCGATCTTCCGAATCATCTCTTCATACTTCTCCACCGCTTCTTCCCCTGCTTTTTGGTCCTTCTCTATGCCTTTCTCTCGCTTCCTTATAACATTCCGGACCGGATTAAAAAATATTTTTGTCAGAATGATAAGGAGGATCCAAATAAGTATAAATACAACGATAAGGTTGCCGTCGACTGAAAGCATGATAATTTTCTATAAACATTCAGATAAAATTAAAAAAAAATGTACCATTTTTCTCTAAAAATTGCAAGGCATTATCAGCAGGAGCTCCCTCATTTTTTTCACGCTTACAAAAGCTGAATGGCATGGACACGGGTAAGTCCCTTCCCATTCCTCACAATAATGGATACCCGTACAAGAAATAAGCAGATAAGAAGCAGATGAAGCTGAGGGTATGGGTACGCTCGCTTCAGATTTTTAACGCCATTCTTCTTCATTTTTCTCGGCGTCTGCGTAACTCCCCCCGTCCGTGGGTCAGACATACTCGACGCCCGGCTTTGCCGGGTTCCCTCGAAAAGCCTCATCAGAAGGCTAAATCTTCAATGTCGCTTAATCCATAC
>CBFDDY010000191.1:0-5121 GCA_965603705.1 uncultured bacterium
AGCCTGAATCTACAGATTTTAGCTGCTATTGCGCATCTTGTTCGCAAGGCGGATACCATGATCAAAAAAATATTAAAAGCTGAGAATATCTATGCAGTTCTGGAAATTATTCGCAAGGAAGAAGAAAAATTATAATAAAAGATCTTTTCCGAAAGTCCAAATCGAAGTTTCCGGCCGAACAGGTGTCAAAAAAAGAAGGGATCACTATATCAGGGGGATTGCTTCAGATCTACAGACTGGGAGTGCTAATTAGAGGGGACAGCGGAATCGGGAAAAGCGAGAGTTCTCTTGAACTGATTTCCCGTGGTGCTCGTTTTATTTCTGATGATGTTACTCATATTGAAGAGAATGCGGGGGGGAGACTCATTGGCCGGGCCCCTTCTCTTAGCCGTAACTTTATGGAAATTCGGGGTTTGAGCATTATTAATATAAAGCATATTTTTGGAAGCAGGACTGTATGTAATAAGTCAAAAATAGATTTGGTTGTTCAGTTAAAGCAGTGGGAGCATGGAAAAAAATATGACCGCTTAGGCTTGGAATCTCACGAAGTATGTGAAATCTTAGGTACAAAAATTCCCCAGGTCAGTATACCGGTCGCTCCTGGACGGAATATTGCAACATTGATCGAAGTTGCATGCAAAGTCCACATTTTAAGAGAGAAAGGATGTCATGCTCCTCAAGAAATAGCAAATAGATTAGATCGCGCTATTGCACTTGGTAATATAAAGGGCAATAGATGAAAATTACAGATGACAGGTTTTTGATTGTTACCGGCATGTCCGGTTCAGGCAAGACAGTTGCCAGTAGAATTCTGGAAGATTTTGGTTATTACTGTATTGATAACCTCCCAGCAAAACTTATTCCCATATTTATTAATCTGCGGAAGAAAAGAGAAGTTGAAATTGAAAAATTAGCTTTGGTTATAGATATTAGAGAAGCAAAATTTTTAACCGAATTCCCAAAAATCTTAAAATCCATTAGAGAAAATGAACTTCCTAGGGTGATTTTTTTAGAAGCTTCGGATGAGGTAATTGTTAAAAGATTTAGTGAAAGCAGACGGCCTCATCCCCTTAAAAGAAAAAATTCAATCCGGGAGAAAATAGAGCTGGAGAAGAAGAGCCTGGAAGAGATCAGAAATTTGGCAGATGATGTTATCGACACAACTACCACAAAAGTTCCGGAACTAAGAAAGATTCTTGCCAAACGGTTTTTAAAGAAGGCTAAAGGAGATATTCAGATCGTAATAACTAGCTTTGGATATAAATATGGGATCCCGGTAGATTCTGATCTTGTGTTTGATGGCAGATTTTTAGCGAACCCGTATTATGTTGAGGAATTAAGAGATAAAACCGGAGAAAATAAGAGAGTCAAAGACTATGTGCTTAATTTTCCAAGAACAAAAGTTTTTCTAAAGCAATTATTCATGTTTGTTGATTTTTTAATGCCTAATTTTGTTGAGGAAGGAAAAAGTTATCTGACTATATCAATAGGGTGTACTGGAGGGAAACATAGATCAGTTACTATTGCAAATGAGTTGAGGGATCATCTTTTAAGGAAAAAATTTCCTTCTCAGGTTAACCACAGGGATATTTATAAATAGAAGAGATTAATGATAAAATAGTGATCATGAGACAGAAATTAAATAAAGAGATAATTGAGATCTGGGAAAGTTGGTACCTTGGTTTTAATGGAGTTGTAGAATGATCGGCGGAATAATTGTGTCTCACGGTAAATTGGGGGAAGAACTTTTGAATGCTTTGACGATCATTCTTGGCGAGGCTGTCAATATTGAAGCAATATCTATCGGCTGGTATGATGATGTTGAAGAGTCAAAGAGAAAAATCAATCAATGTTTAAAAAGAGTAGATCAAAAGAACGGAGTCTTGATCTTCACAGACATGTTTGGGGGGACGCCTTCAAATTTAAGCTTTAGCTTCCTTAAAGATAGTCAGGTTGAAATAATAACCGGTGTGAATCTGCCTATGCTAATAAAGTTTATTTCTCTTCAGAGGAGCTTTGATTTAAAGAATGTTGCAAAAAAGGTCGTTGAGCAGGGGAGGAAGAATATCCACCTTGCCAGTGCCCTCTTAAAATCTAAGAATTAACCTGGATTATTCACGAGTATAATGGTTCAAAAAAAAATCACTGTAAAAAATAAATTAGGATTGCACGCCCGGGCAGCTGTGAAATTGGTGAACTTGGCTAATCGATTTATATCTTCAGTCACAATTGAAAAGGATGGAAATATAATTGATGGAAAAAGTGTCCTAGGGACTCTAACCCTGGCAGCAACTAAAGGTTCTAGTATTACTCTAAGGATTACGGGAAGAGATGAAGAAATAGCGCTTGAATCACTCGAGGCGCTCATAAACGATAAATTTCATGAAGATGAATAACATAAAAAAGGATTATTCTAGAGTAAGGGGAACGGGGGTTTCTCCTGGAATAGCTTATGGCCAAGTCCTTTTGACAGAGATAGTTATTTTATCTTCAAAAAAAGAATCTATTACAAAAAACAGGTCAATAAAGGAATGGGAACGCCTGCAAAAAGCAGCTGAGCGGACTAGAAAGCAACTGGAGCAGATCAGAAAAGAAGTAGGCAACCTGATTGGAGAGGACCATTCATTCATTTTTGAAGCTCATTTGATGATCCTTAAGGATAAGTCTCTGCTTTCAGCCTTGGAAAAGATAATTAAACATGACTTGTGTAAGGCGGAATGGGCGATTTCCCAGGTTTATGATAGATATAACAAAATATTTGAATCGATCACAGATGAATATCTTAAGCAGAGAGAGTCAGATGTTTCTGATGTTTTATCAAGACTCTACCGAAATTTAAAAACGCAGAAAAGAAAAAAAATAGATAATAATAAAGATATAATTATCGTTGCTCATGATCTCTTACCCTCTGAAGCTGCTTTCCGCCTGAACCAGGGAAATGTTTTAGCGATAGCCCTAGATATGGGAGGTGCAACCTCACACACAGCAATCCTTGCCCGCTCCTTGAACATACCTGCTGTAATGGGACTAAGAAATATCACTCAGAAAGTCAAAAATGGAGATAATTTGATTGTGGACGGCTCAGATGGGGAGGTCATTATCGATCCTCCTTTTGCTGTACAGCGGGAATTTGCCGGCAAGAGGGATAAGTATGACAACTATCGTAAGGAACTGCAAAAAACAGCTAAATTAAAGGCCTCCACTTTGGATGGAGTTAAATTTTCGCTCATGGCAAATATTGAACTTTCTAAAGAAGTGAAACCTGCTTTTTCCTTAGGGGCAAAGGGGATAGGGTTGTTCCGTTCTGAGTTCATATATTTCCAGCGTACTGACCTTCCTGATGAGGAGGATCATTTTAAAGTTTATTCCAGGCTTGCTGAAGATGCCGCTCCCTTACCTGTATATATCAGAACAGTTGATATCGGTGGCGAAAAAAACCTGCCTCAGATGAAAATTGAGAAAGAGCCTAATCCTGCTCTCGGACTAAGAGCGATAAGAGTATCTTTGCGCGATAGGGAAATGTTTAAAGTACAGCTTAGAGCGATTCTTCGTGCTAGTGTTCAGGGGAATATTAGGTTGCTGATTCCAATGATAACTGAGATAGAAGAGATCAAGGAAGTAAAAGTTATTTTAGAAGAGGCGAAAAAGGAGCTGCAGAGCAAAAATATTCTTTTTGATGAGAATATCCCTCTAGGAGTGATGATCGAAGTTCCGGCAGCAGCTGCTGTATCTGATAAGATAGCAAAAGAAGTTGATTATTTCAGTATCGGGACCAATGATCTTATTCAGTATTATCTGGCAGTTGACAGGACTAATGAATTAGTTTCCCATTTATTTAAACCTTTCCATCTCTCTGTGCTGAGATTGTTAAAATTTATTATCAAAAATGCGCATAAAGAGGGGATTGAAGTGTCGGTTTGTGGAGAAATGTCTGCTGATCCGCTGGCTGCGCTTGTCCTGCTGGGGCTTGGAATTAGAAAATTCAGCATGAATCCGATTTTTATTCCGCGGATAAAGAGAGCCCTACGTTCTGTAGAATGTCAGAATATTGAAAAAATCGTGCAAAAAGCGATGACCTTAAAGACAGCTTATGAGATTGAGGAGTATATTATTGAAAAAATTCTCTTCAAACATCCTACTGCCCTGTTGATGCAGGAAGTTCCTTTGGTTATGTGAGCTTGAGGCTACGTTCTTCCATAACTGTCTTCCAGACGAATAATATCAGATTCCTCAGACGGGCCTATCCAGATTTCCATGATTCGGGCCGGATGCTTACTGGTACATTTTAATCTATGGGGAGTTTTTTCGGGAATGAATATTTCTTCATTAATATTAGGATGCCAGACCCTTTCTCCTACAGTGACTTCCAACCCTTTATCCAGAGCTATCCAGAATTCACTGCGGAGGTTGTGATATTGAAGGGATAATTTCCCCCCGGGATTTACTGTGATAATTTTTATACTGCTGGCGTTTTTATGCGGAAATGAACGAAACTTTCCCCATGGCCGGATGTCTTCTATTATCTGTGACTTAAATTCTTCTTCTTTTTCAATGATCTTTTTTTGTTTCATTGACTAAAAAGGGACCTCATCGTCATCTTCACTAATTTGAATATCAGGTATTGATTTTTTTTGTACTGGAAAATCTTTATGTATTTTTTGGGAATCTGCAGGAGGATTTGCTGTATAGTCCTCCCGTTTCCCCAGCATTGTGATGTTATCTGCATGGATTTTAGTAGTCTGTCTCTTGTTTCCTTCCTTGTCCTGCCATTTATCAGTTCGTAGCCGTCCTTCTATCAAGATCTGTTTTCCTTTGGAGAGATATTTTTCTGAAAATTCGGCAAGTTTTCCCCATACAACTATTTTGTGCCATTCAGTTCGGGAATCCTTTTCATCCGAGTCTGGTTTGTAAACCTGCTCATTTGTAGCCAAAGAAAAATTGGCTACTGCCCTATCGGTCTGTGGTATATATCGCAGCTCCGGATCTGCTCCCAAGTGGCCGATTAATATTACTTTGTTTAAGCTGTTGACGTCTCTCATATTATTATTCTAACTCCTTGATTTTTTGTTGAGCGATCTTTGTTTCTTCTTCAAGGGGAAATTTACTGATCAGAAGCCTGAA
>CBFDDY010000192.1:0-5098 GCA_965603705.1 uncultured bacterium
CCTGATTATCTGAGATTCGTTAAAGGAGTTATTGATTCAGAAGATATCCCCCTAAATATTTCCCGCGAAACAATTCAAAACAATATCAAGATAAACAAGATCAGCAAGTATGTCCTAAAAAAACTTATTGCGCATTTAAAAAAAATAAAGGAGAAAGACCGGGAAAAATACTTGAGGATCTGGGGAAACTTCCAGAGGAATTTAAAAGAGGGCATTGCCTCAGACTTTGAAAACAAGGAGAAGATATCTCCTCTTTTACTCTTTCATTCCTCTAAGTATCCTAAAAAAGAATACACGGATTTAAATGACTATACTGAAAGAATGGAAAAAAGCCAAAAAGAGATTTTTTATATATCCGGCCTTGACCTGGAAACGATGGCGAAAAATCCGGCCCTGGAAGCATTTACGCAAAAAGATCTGGAAGTCCTGTATTTAGATGACCCCCTCGATGAATTTGTGATCGAACATATCAGAGAATACAAAGGTAAGTCATTTAAGCTGGCAGAAAGTGCAGATATCAAAGTAGATGAGAAAAAAGAACAGGACAAGGATTATTTAAAGGGCCTTGCCGGGCTTGTCGCTTATCTCAAGAAGACGTATGGAGAAAAAGTAGCGGATGTAAAGGTCTCAAACAGACTTGTAGACAGCCCCTGCCTGCTTGTTCATGCTGCCGGGGGGCCCTCGGTCCAAATGGAAAAGATCTTTAAAATGTCAAACAAAGACTATAAATTTGCCAAGAAAGTGCTGGAAATCAACCCTGACAATGATCTGATCCAAGGAATGGTGCGGCTTCATGGGCAAAAACCACTTGCAAAAGAATTAACACTACTGGCCCTTCAGCTTTTGGATAATATGCTCTTACGGGAAGGAGTCATCGAAGAGATCGATGATATTGTGCCACGCATCCAGGAGATCATGCTGCAAGCGGTTAAGAAAGCCGCTCCTGCGGCAAAACCAAAGAAAAAAAGCGAGTAACCTGGATTATTCACGAGTCGAGGTTGATGCATATGCAAGGCACAGGGTATGAAGCTGTGGTCCTTCACCGCGAATGCCCTGTAACGAAGCAGATGCGGTGAGATCGGCTCGCTCGGAGAGTAAAAAAATGGCGATTAAAATTAAAAATAAAAACAAGAAAAAAGTTTCAATAATCATTCTTGAAAAAATCTTGCATATCATTGAAAAGAAAATAATAATAAAAACATTGCCATTTTTTTATGAATAGGTCAGGCTAGATGAAAAAGATAACAGCTATTATTGTTGCCGCCGGTAAAGGGCGTCGTTTCGGCGCTATGAAGCAATCTTATTTGCTGGCCGGAAAACCGGTTCTCAACTGGAGCCTGGAAAGATTCCAAGCACATCCGGAAGTATCTGAGATCATCCTGGTGTTAGAAAAGGAAATGCCGGCCGGAAAATATCCGGGTAAGTATGGGAAAATATCTACTGTTGTTCCGGGAGGAACGGAAAGGCAGGACTCTGTAATAGCCGGTTTTTCCAAGCTGGATCCGGGAGGAACGGATATCGTTTTAATACATGATGGCGTAAGGCCTCTGGTGAGTGAAGATCTAATCAGCCGGATTATTGCAGCTGCCGGAGAAAACGGGGCTGCCGTACCGGTTATCCCTCTGGAAGATACCATAAAAAAAGTCCAGGGAGATAGAGTTTTGGACACGGTGGACAGAGACGGGCTTGGCCGAGTCCAGACACCACAGGGATTTGATTACAGCATCCTGAAAGCCGCCTTTGAAAAAGCCGCCAGGGAAGGGCTCTCTGAAACGGATGAAGCTTCTTTGGTAGAAAAATTAGGACAGAATATTAATGCAGTACCGGGGGAACAGCGCAATATAAAGATTACATCTCCTCTGGACCTTAAGATGGCGGAGGTTTTTCTTGCAGATTAAAACCGGAATCGGATATGACATTCACAAACTGGGACCGGGAAGAAAACTATATTTAGGAGGATGGGAGATTCCCTATTCAAAGGGATTGCTGGGTCATTCAGATGGAGATTGCCTCATCCATGCCATTATCGATGCTTTACTAGGTGCTATGGGGGAAAAGGACATCGGCCAGTTTTTTCCGGATACAAATCCTGCTTATAAAAATATCCGCAGCACAGAGATGCTGGCATCTATTGCGGTAAGGCTAAAGGAAATGGATTTTAAGATAGCAAATTTGGATTCGATCATCATCGCAGAGGAACCAAATCTAAATGAATATATCCCCCAAATGAAGACCGTCCTCTGCCCTATTCTGAGTCTCGAGATCAAGGACCTGGGAATCAAAGCCAAAACCAACGAAGGGATAGGCGATATCGGGAGGAGTAATGCTATCGCAGCCTGGGCAACAGCCCTCCTGATCTTGGGTTCAGGTCTTTAAAACTTTTAAAATGAATAAAAAAAATAGAGTTAGATTTGCACCAAGCCCCACAGGATACCTTCATATCGGTAATGCCAGAACAGCCCTTTTTAATTGGTTGTTTGCCCGCCAGAAAAAAGGAGTTTTTATCCTGCGGGTCGAGGATACTGATGTAGAAAGGTCGGAGGATAAATACGAAAAAAAATTGATAGAAGATCTGCAATGGTTAGAATTAGCTTGGGACGAAGGCCCGGAATCAAGCGGAGAATACGGTCCCTACCGCCAATCCAGCCGGCTGGATATTTATAAAAAATACACTCAAAAATTGCTTAAAAACAAGAGAGCCTACTATTGTTTTTGTTCCAAAGAGGATCTGGAAAAAGAGAGGAAAACAGCCCTGGCAGCCGAGAAAATGCCGATTTACAGCGGAAAATGCCGGGCAATCCCCCCGGATGAAGCAAGAGAGAGAATCAAAGCCGGCGAAGAGGCAGCCATACGGCTAAAAACACCTGGAAAAGGAATCCTTGAGTTTAATGACCTGATCCGGGGCGAGCTCTCTTTTAAGCTGAATTTATTTGGGGATCCGATCCTGGTACGGCCTAACGGATTTCCCGCCTATAATTATGCCGTGGTTATCGACGATCATCTTATGCAGATATCCCATGTTATCCGAGGAGAGGACCATATTGCTAATACCGTCCGACAGATTTTAACCTACCAGGCCCTGGATTTTCCCCTTCCCCAATTTGCTCATCTATCCATGGTTATGGGCGCGGATAATACCCGGCTCAGCAAACGTCATGGCGCCACAGCAATAAACCAATTCAGCAAAGATGGGATCCTTCCCTCTGCTCTTTTTAACTATCTGGCCTTGCTGGGGTGGTCCCCTCCAGAAGGCAGGGAAGTTTTAACCCAGGACGAAATCGTTGAGTTATTTAATATTAAAAAAGTCAGCCGATCGGCTGCTATTTTTGATTATGAGAAACTATACTGGTTAAACCGGCAGCATATAAAGAAACTCTCTCCCCGCGAAAAAGCCGAACTGGCAGCTCCCTATTTGTATAAAGCCGGACTTCTACCGGACGAGATAACGGAATCTCTCTGGAAGTGGCTTGAACAGGCAGTAGATGCCCTGATAGAACGCGTGAATAAATTTGCCGACTTTCCTGCAGCTTTTTCTACCCTGTTTGATTTTGCTATCGACAAGATGGGAGCTGAGGAAAAAGAAATCCTCCAGACTGAATGCGGCCGCAAGGTCACTCTGGCTCTTGAAGAAAGGCTTTTAGATGAAGCTGAGTTCAGTTATGATGTCCTTTCCCGTATTTCCGGAGACATTAAAGCTGAAACAGGGTGTAAAGGGAAGGATCTGTTTCATCCCATCAGAGTCGCTCTAACAGGAAAAGTTTCTGGTTTGGCCCTCGATAAATTCATCCTATTAGTCGAATCCGGAGCAGAGCTGGATTTCCCCACTCCCCTAAAGAATTGTTCTACCAGGGTTTCTGAGATAATCAAGAAACTATAAGGATCCTGTAACCCTATTAATCAATTTAATCTTTATATTCGCGTTCAGGTTTAGATGTAAACCAGCCGTTAAAAAAAGATATCAGGAAGAAGATCAGCATTATGGCAAAAGATATGCCGATGGACTGCCAAACCCCCAGCCTTGTCACTAACATAGGGGCAAATGCAGTAATAAACCCACCTCCCAGAAAAGGTTCGTAGATCATCTGTTTAAAACCAAAGGCCCGGGCTGTATCTGTTTTATAAAGGGGGTCGACCACCCGCAGCAGTAAAAGACCGATAGCAGTTACGCCGGTTTGCATGCCGAATTCCGTGATCCCCCGCTCAAACCAGAATTTTTTGAACATTCTCGGAGCCAGGAAAGCGGCGCAAAAAACCATCCAGGCGATCCCCGTAGACATTATAATAACAAACGGCCACAAGTTGTCGACAAAAACATCTAATTTTATGCCGGCAATAGCTGAGAGCACCAGTACGTCCAGAGAAAATCCTAAAATACGATCAAATGATTGTTTATCATAGTATTTGTCGATCTTAACTTTGCTGGAAAATACTTGAACGATAAGCCCTCCTATCATAGCCAGCGGAAAAAGTGGAAATTTATCAAACTCAACATGAATTGCCTGCAGTCCAGACAGCATGGCCCAACCGATCGCAATGGCAATTCCCACAATAGCAAAATGAAAGCTAAGGGGCTCGATCGCCTCTGAAGCTACCGTAGCGGTAGCAATGGAAAAGCGCTTGGGTTTTGGAATCAGGCCTTTCCTTTTATAAGAGGGAATACCTTTTTTTTCACTTAGGTAGGCGCAGTAGCCCTTCCGGATGGCAATATTAATAAGGATCATCCCTGCTACTACAGCTGTAATAATACCTACAGTAGCTGACATAAGGGCAAGATCTCCCCCCGCTTCAAATCCATATCCCTGGAAGGCGTCCTTCATTCCGGCAGCAGTGCCGTGCCCCCCGGAAAACCCGATCTCCACAATACAGGCGAAAAGCTTATGCACTTTGAACAGTGGCACCAGAACCAGTATTGTCACTAAAAGGGCAATAAAATACTGCCCCATGCCGGCTACAACTCCAAAACACAGCTGGGAGCCCCCTGAATTCCATATTTTTTTTATTCCGGGAATTTGTACTCCTAAAAACAGACAGGCAAACACTATATTGATCAAGATTCCCGGGAGAGGCTGCCAGTTCTTCATAATCCACTCAGGGATAA
>CBFDDY010000193.1:0-5089 GCA_965603705.1 uncultured bacterium
AAATGGCAAGGAGTCGATCAAAAGCTTCTTTTTTTGTTGTATTATCACGCATTAAAATAACAACTGCCTCTTTTTTTAGAGAAATGTCTTTCTTTTTTAAAAGGGGCATAAGGAATTTTGAATCATATTCACTAAGTTTTTGCATAGCTTTGAGAATTTTTATTTGAATAGAATGATTGTTAAAATGAAAAATATTTTTTAAAGTTATAAGTGATATAGGCGTATCAATATTTTTTAAGCAGTCGACAATTTTTTCAAGCAATATCAAATCATTTGATTTTTTCTCAAGATTAATATTAAAGTAGAAAAGATACTCAAGAAAAAAATGAAAATAAGCTTTTATGATATATATAGATATTTTTCTTTTTGTGAATATGGTTTCCAGGTACATGTTAACATCAAAAGTGCTTTTTTTTAGGCTATTAAGGAAATATTCAAAGTAAAGAGATATTTTTCCATCAAGAATGGATTTTTCAATATAATTTGCTAGTTTAAACAGGATATCTTTAAATGATTCTTCAAGATCAAAGAGTTCCAATTTTAAAAGAAGCGTTTTGTGCAGAAGTTTTAAGTAGTCGTAATCTTCATATTCACAGATAGATTCCCATTCCTTTAGGATATCATCCAATAAGATTTT
Source organism: uncultured bacterium (assembly GCA_965603705.1). Lineage (GTDB taxonomy): Bacteria > Acidobacteriota > Aminicenantia > Aminicenantales > Aminicenantaceae > JAUVXM01. Next base: position 638 of record CBFDDY010000193.1, read on the forward strand.
CATTAAATTTGGATTGGTCTCATTATACAGGAGATTAAGAAGGATAAAACGGAAATTCCGAGTGAGTTTGGAGTGGTCAAATGTCAGTTTTTCTTCATAGGTTATATCTTTAAGTAGAGAAGATAAAGTCTGCTGATAGATTTCAGAGATCATAGCGCTTGATGGTCCAGACACTAAGTGTTCGATTTTTTTTTTGGCTTGTTTGTTTGATCTTAGAGTCTTATTTTCTCTAAATAATTTTGAAAGGGAATTGGCGATTTTAATATGTTTTTCTGTATCTATAATACGGGAAAATATGCTGAAACTTAAAGAATCGAATTCTGTGTCCGTTATAATCTCTTCCAAAATAGTTGAAGCAAGGTCTTCTTCTTTCAGATCTGAGAATAGAAGCTGCATTTTTTCAAGTTTTGATTCCGGTGATATATCTTTACTCTGAAGAGTTGATTTTAATAATTTTTTGGCACAAATTTTAAATTTATTTTCTTCATTTTCTTTTAAATATGAGAAAAAACGAGTGAAGTTTTCACTTAGGTCGGCATTTTCGAAAATATCCGATACTTGATAATCATCAGCAATTTTGTCAAAACTGTCAGCTGCTTGAATAATTTTATCTCTATTTGGATTAGTAACAGCTTCCTGTAAGAGGTATGGCCAGATATCTTTGATTTCTTCACCTTCGCCTAATAATAACTGAGAATAATCTAACTCTTCAACCGCTATGTGAGTTAAATTTTCTTTTTTAATTATTTCTCTTATACCTCCTTGTTTGAGGATTTTATGGGGAGGTGCAAAAATTTTAACCACAAAAGTAGTCAGCTCCTCCTGGGTAATACCGGGAAGGAATGTAATGTTCTTTAATTTGCGCTGGTGAAACATATTAGCCAGTTCTAAATATAGTTTTTCCTTTTCCAAAAATTCATCTTCGACCAGGAGAGATTTGGAAGAAAAACTAATTTTAAAAGGAGAAAAATAAGCAAAAAGTTTATCAAGTTTTTGTTTAAGTTCAGCAGATGATGCAAGAAAGGCAGGATGCTTGCTATTGTATATAGAAGCATTTTTAAAGGTAATTTTGAAAGTTTTTAAGAAATTATTTAAAGTGGCTTCTTTATCCATGAAATGAAGTCATGTTCCAATAATTACACGGTTTTTTCCTGTTTTTTTATTTTGATCTGCAAGTTTTTTTAGGCGGGTCATTATGGCTTTAGTTGAATCAGTGGAATGGGCCAATGTAGCTCTAATAGAAATAGTTGTTTTGAGGAGCTTATCATAATGCCGAATATTTGATTGTTCTACAAGTAGGCGAAGTTTGTTTGCGATCAAGTCCAGTTTTGTGGTATTCACATTAATAAGAATGACGGCAAATTTCTCGCTACTCCAACGGCCTACTATTTCAAAAAAGCGGATATTATTTACAAGAGTTTGGGAGATCATTCTTAACATTTTATCACTCACAACACTGCCGTAATTATCAATAATACTATGAATGTTATCTATATCTATTAAAAGCACTCCAAAGGGAAGATTGAATTTTTTCTTCTCATTAAGACGCGAATTTATAAACATTTCTATATAATGTTTGTTGCCTAATTTAGTGAGAGGGTCCAATAACTGCATACGACCCAGGTCTCTTGGATTTTGAGGTAAAGAAACTTTGGGTGAAGTCTCAGCGAAAATTTCAACTGCACCAATTATTTTACCATCTTTTTCTTTAATTGGAATTACTTTCATCATCACCGGGATAAAATAACCTTCTTTATGACGGATATAGGCTTTTATATGTTGTATGTTTCCGGCCTTGAGTGTTTTTTGGACAGGGCAATCTTTATAACAGGGAATCAATTGCTTTTCACTGATGGGAATAAGAATATTCTTTGGACAATGATTGCCGATTAATTCAGGTTGAGAATAACCGGATAAATTATTATAGGCTGCGTTTACTAATAGTATGAGTAGATTTTGGTCATGGAGGTAGACAGCATCATTTATATTATTGATTAGCATTTCATAGAAATGGGAATTTGAACTCTTAAAAGTATTGAATAGTCTATCTTCTGACATTTTTAATCCGCTGACACAACTAAAAACATTAGATTTTTTGTTAATTTATTTATATCAAAGAAAAAAGCTGAAGTCAATGTAAATAGGGAAGGAGCTCCTCAAATTTTTTCAAACTCAAACAAGCTGTATGGCATGGGCACGGGTAAGTCCCTATGAAAGACAGGGATTTCACCCAGCGTGTGAAATCACTTCCTGTCCTCGCACCGCTCCCCTCGAGATTCTCTCGAGGAACCATGCCCGCTTTGCTCCGGATGGCTTTCGCCGGGATTTACCCGTATCCATGCCACATCTTAAATAAATAAATTAGGGAACTCCAGAAAAAGACAAGTATATATAGAAAATTGGGTAATATGTTAAATTATTAAAGGAGGTTCTTGACTTTAATAGTATAAAGATATAAAAATTGTATAGAAGAAGGGCAAGGATGAAAAAGTTCATGGCACTCAAAATAAGGGGATATTATGTACAAAAGATTGGGTGAAATAATTCGCAGAGAAAGGGAATATTATCAGTTAACTCAAGAAGAATTAGCAAAACATGTTAAACTTTCAAGTAAATTCATTTCGCTGATCGAGAGCGGAAAAAGTGTGCCAAGCATTGATTCTCTTCGAAAAATTGCTGAATTTTTCAAAAAAGAAATAGATTATTTCTTAAAAAAACCAGACATAGGATTTGATGTTCTCCTGAAAGACAAAAAAATAAATGAAAGGACTCGGTCAGAAATAATAAAATTCAGTAAATATTGTGAAGATTATTTAAAGCTGGAAGAATTAGCAGGAAGGCATCTCGTCTCAGCCCCGGTATACAGATCAGCTTCTCCTGAGGAAATGGCGAGAGAGGAACGTCAGCGTCTTGGCTTGGGCAGTGAGCCCGTTAAAGATATTTTTATGCTATTAGAATTGAATGGTTTGAGGATTTTAAGGCAGCATATTTCTCCGGAATCCGAGATTGCAGGAATATTTATAAATTATATAGAAAAAAATGCCTCATTTGCCCTGATTAATTATGCTAACTCTTCAGGAGAACAAGCCGTGATCGCTTCTCACGAATACTGCCATTACCTAAGAGACAGAGAGGGGGGGCCGATTCTGGATAATCCCGATATTTTTGTTGATGAATACATTTCTCTTTATCATCCCCGTGAGAAATTTGCCCAGAGATTCGCTCTCCATTTTTTAATCCCAAAATCAAAACTTAAGCAGGTGATCAGCAAATACGTTGTAAGGGGAAATATAAGATATGAAGATATTATATTTATTAAGCGGTATTTTGGGGTGAGTATGGCAGTTATGCTAAAAAGGCTCCTTGAGATAAAGTTAATTAATTTAAAAAAATACAAAGAATATCAAGAAATTGATAGTATTTCATTTGAGAAATCTTTATATGGAAATTTGATAGGCGATAATCAATTGTCTAAAAGAAAAAGAAAAACAGTTACTTCGGACCGATATAAGAGCCTCGGTGTTACCCTAAGCGCGACTGGTGAATAATCCAGGAAAACAGCTGTCCATCCTTTACAAATTGTACGAGTTTAAAAATCCATTATTTCAGCTCTGTTAAAAGTTTAGTTAAAAATTTCCAGAATTTTTCAACTGAACTTATGTGGACTTTTTCTCCAGGTGAATGAGGGAACTTGATAGTAGGACCAAAAGAAATCATATCCATGCCGGGAAATTTATCCCCTATAATGCCACATTCCAGGCCAGCATGAATGGCAGATACTGTAGGTTCTATATTGAAAAGTTCTTTATAGATGATTTTTAATCTTTTTAAAAGAGAAGATTTAATATTTGGCTTCCATCCTGGATAGCCTTCTTCTTGAATTATTTCAGCTCCGGTTATTTCACTTAAGGCAGCAAGCACATTGCGTGTTGCTTTAAGAGCAGAAGCAGAAGAACTACGGGTGCTGCAGATGATTTCAGCTTTATCTGTGTGAGTGTGAACAACAGCAAGGTTAGTTGAAGTTTCTACCAGATCTTTTATCTCCTGATGCATGGATATAATTCCATGGGGGATAGTGAAAAGGAGATTAAGAAGCATTCGCTGGGAATTAGGAGACAATACAGTTTCGGAAACACTGTTGGATTTTTCAATGGACATGCTTGCATCTGGATCTGTTGCTTTGAACTCAGCTTTTATGTTTTTGAAAGATTGTTGAGTTTTTTTCCGGAATAAAACTTCTTTGTCGGGGGCAATAATTATTTCTGCCACAGACTCACGGGGAATGGCATTGCGCAGGTTCCCACCTTCAATAAGGGCGAGTTTGAAGGGTACTTCTCGGGCTACTTCCCAAAGCAGCCGTCTGAGTAGTTTAATGGAATTTCCCCGGCCCAGATTGATATCTACACCGCTATGTCCTCCCAGGAAACCGGATAATTTTATTTGATAGGGAGC
>CBFDDY010000194.1:0-5085 GCA_965603705.1 uncultured bacterium
GAAGTGGTTATTCCCTGGCTGAAATTCTCTCCTGGGATTCGGACTATTGCTCTAGTAAAAACTCTTTTTGCCATTTTGTTCATAATATAATATCGATATGTATGGGTTGTCAGTTTATTTTTGTGGGTTTTAAAAACCGGGAAAGCGAGGACAAGCTCCCTATAAATCCAACTATAGCTCCTCCTGTGATTACTCCAAAACATTGAGAAAAGGACAAATAACGGAATCTGATAAGTTCGTTGAAAACCCCTAGTGAAGACCCTAGGTAAATTGGTAATAGTTTGACTAAGAGAAAAAGCATAAATAAAGAAAGCACTCCGCCTAATAGACCCATTATTGTTCCTTCAGCCAGGAAAGGGATCCTGATGAACATATTGGTCCCCCCAGATAATTGAAGGATTTCTATTTCATCTTTCCGGGAAAAGACATTTAGTTTAATAACATTGGAAATGATGAGAAAGGATGCCAAAATAAGTATCCCTCCCAGAAAAAATCCTATAGCTTTAGCCAGCCTGCCAAATGATTTTATTCTTTCAACCCAATCCTGGTTATACTGGACGTCTTCTACTCCGGCTGTATTCTGCATCATATCTATAAATCTGGAGACTTCATTTGAAGAAACGCTGTTTTCTTTTAGGGTGGCTTCAAAAGACGGAGGAAAAGGATTTATATCCAAGTTTTTGACGATCGCTATTAAATCCGGGAACTTCTCTTGAAATATTTCCCTGGCTTTTTCTGTGTTGATATATTTTGTCTTTAAAACCAGATTGGATTGTTTCAGTTGTTCTTCTATTGCCTTAATATTGTCTTCAGGGATGTCTTTCTCAAGAAAAAAAACAATCGCCATGTTACTCGATATTTGCTTGGCTGTGTATTGAAGGTTGTTGGATAAAGATAAAAAAACTCCTATTATTAGGAAAGAAAAACAAATAATCGTGATCGAGAATATATTTCTAACTCTATACTGCCACAGATTGTTTAGAGCTTCTTTTGAAAAATACTTTATTTTTTGAATTATTAGAGTGATTCCTTTCTTAATAATTTTCCTTTATATAGAAAAAGGATTTTTTGACCAAAGTTTCTGATAAGCTCCCTGTCATGAGTACAGATAATCACGGTTGTCCCTTGACGGTTGATCTCTTTAAATAGGCTCATTATTTCAAAGGCCAGCTCTGTATCAAGGTTTCCAGTTGGTTCATCAGCAAGTATTATATCAGGGTTATTTACTACAGCCCGGGCGATCGCTACCCTTTGCTGTTCTCCATAAGAGAGATGAGATGGGTATTCCCACATTTTATTATGTAGATTTACCATTCTGAGAGCATTAAAAACTCGTCTGCGAATTTTTTTTCGGGGAGTTCCCAAGATATTTAAAACGATTGCTACATTGTCAAATACTTTTTTATGAAAAAGTAGACGAAAATCCTGGAATACTATTCCCATTTTTCTCCGTAAAAGATATATTTTGTGGCTGGGGATTTTAAGTATGTTTATGTTATCGATAATTATTTGTCCTTGGGTTGGAAAACTTTCCCGGAATATTATTTTAAGCAGAGTGGTTTTTCCTGAACCGCTAGGGCCTGTTACGAAACAAAAATCCCCTTTCTCGATTTTTAAGGTAATATCAGATAAAGCCCAGTGTGGCCTTTGGTATTGTTTCCAGATGTGATACAGTTCGATCATTATCCTGAGCTATTCATAAGAAATGTCGATATTTATGATACATCCTTTTATTTCAATATTCTACATTAATTGATACGTAAATCCTATTTACCATTTCGTTCACAATGAAATTTCTATTAATAATCGACATTTCTTACCTTCCGGCGAGCCGATCTTACCGCATCTACTTCGTTACAGGGTATTCGCAGTGAAGTCCACAGCTTCATACCCTATGCCTCGTATTTACGGCAACCTCGACTCGTGAATAACTCAGGCTAGCCTGAGTTATTCATAAGAAATGTCGATATATATAATATAAAGTAAAATGCAAAATGTAAATTATTTCATTGCTAAAAGCGAAAATAGTGATATGAATAATTTAGGCTAGCCTGAGTTATTCACGAGGCCATTTTTTTATGAATGATTTAGGTTAAATAAATAGATACATGAACCAGCCGAAAAGCAGTGCCCCTCCAACCATTATCAGGAAGAGCGAAACAGCGTATCTTAGGCGGGCTTTTTTATTTTCCCTTCTAATCAAAGCCAGGACGATACATACAAGGGCAGCATATATAACCATTGATATTAGGTGGCTCTTCAGTATCATTGCTTTTTCCCCCTGGCAATATCAAAGGCATCCAGGGCTGTTAAGTAGTTCAACAAGCCAGCGCCGGAAATATAGGCAGTGCCGAATTCAAAAGAAGTGCTTTTTAAATCGCCAAGGCCAAAGGGAATAAGTTTTGACAAGAAATAAAAAGCCCCGTATCCCAGATCAGAAAAAAACCCCAGAATAGTAAGAGGATTTTCTGTTTGAAAAGAATAGATCTTTCCTCCCATAGAAAGACCAAGAATTGCCATGGCTGAGATACATAAAAAAAATGTTAATCCTCTCCAATATTTTTTAGTATAAATATGGCCTAGTCCCGGAATGAACCATCCCAGGATAAGGGTTGTTATCGCTTTAGCTTTCATTTCAGGAAAAAATAGTAATAGAATTAGCGGATTAAAGCAAGAAAAAAAACTTTAGAAGTACTGAAACGGTTCAAATCCAATAAATCGATTCTCAAAAAGCACAATCTTAGCGATGGAATTGTTATAAAGCAACCTTTTTTCTACGTGCTTCGTATAAGCATTAGTAGCGATGAAATTACTATTACAGAGAAATATGCAAATTGAAAAATGAAAAAAACGAGGAACAGTATGATTAAAACAGTATTCAAAACCCTGATTATTTCCTTACTATTAATATCGACAGCCGCCCTTTTTGCGGAAGAAATCCCAGCTGTCCCTAAAACAGATAATCCTCCTGTTATTGATGGAAAACTAGACGATGCAGCCTGGAAGGTTGCCTTAGAATTTAATAATTTTAAAACCATAAAGCCTGATTATGGCAAGGAGCCCGCCCAAAAGACTGTAGGCTATATAACTTATGATGAAGAAAACATTTATTTTGCTGTCCGTTGCTTTGACAGCACGCCTGATAAGATCAAAGCTGCCATAAGTGCCAGGGATGCGATGTTTGATGACGACTATGTGATGTTTGTCCTTGATCCTTTCAATACCATGCAGGAAGGATTCGGTTTTTTCCTGAATCCTTTGGGAATTCAGGGAGACGGCATGGTGACCAGCGAGGGAAATTTGGATCCCAGTTATGACATGATCTGGGACAGCAAAGGCCAGATCGATAAGCAGGGATATTCCGTTGAAGGCCGTATCCCTCTTAAGAGCATTCGTTTTCCCAAAGGAGACACCATCATAATGCGAATGGGTATTTTCCGGCAGGTCGTCCGCAACTCGGAAATGTCCGGCTCTCCGCCCATGTTTGCTGATAAAGGAAGTTTAATCAAACAAGCGCGGCCCATTTCGCTTAAAGGTTTGAAATATAAACGTGTTATTGAACTTCTTCCAGCTGTAACCCACAGAACCCGACAGTCCCATCAGGCGGGAGAGATGCAGACAGATGACAAACAGACCGATATCAGCCTGACCGGAAAGATAGGATTGACATCTGACCTAACTCTGGATGCTGCTATTAATCCGGACTTCAGTCAGGTAGAAGCAGATGCGGGCCAGATCGATGTCAACCTACGTTATGCGCTTTATTACCCGGAAAAACGACCCTTTTTCCTTGAGGGTAATGAGCTCTTCCGGTTCGGAGGAAATGTGGAGGAGGGCCCTCTGGCCATGATGGTCCACACGCGGAGAATCGTCGATCCGGTTTTTGGTTTCAAACTGACCGGAAAGGTCGGCCGCAAGAATACACTGGCAGCCATTTATACCCAGGATAATCTGCCGGATGATTCAGTGGACGAGCATCCGGATTTTTCCATTGTGCGCTTCAAGCATGCCATGAAAGAGGATTCATATATCGGTGGTTTTTACACTTCCAAGGAATACGGCAAGGGATACAACCGGGTTGTGGGTGCAGACGGATTCTATAGGATATCCCCGGTATCCACCGCATCTTTCCACCTTTTTGGGTCCTTCACTCAAAGGAATGGAAACAATGTGCAAAATAACGGCCATGCCCTCGGCCTGAATTACAATTACGGCACCAGAACATTTATTCTGGATCTTGGATATCAGGACATCTCCAAGCATTTTCTGGTTGATACCGGTTTTATCACACGCACGGGATTAAGGCGCCTTTCCGCTTTTGCCATGTACCGCTTATACCCCAAATCCAAATTTTTCCAACGGATCGAGCCTTTCTACTGGAGCTTCCATCTCTATGATACTCAGGATAAGATGATGGAGACTTTTAACCTGTTTACACTCCGTACCTGGCTGCCCGGGAATTCCCAGTTCAGGGTGGATGCTATTTTATCCAATGAAGTTTTTGGGGGCCAGCGGTTCAAAACCAGTGGTGTCGGGATTCAGGGCCGGACCCAGTTCACAAAACAATTGTATTTAAACATCTTTTTCAGGCACACAGGTTCCATCTATTATGATTCCTCTGCGCCTTTCCAGGGATATGGGAGCCGAGCGGGGAGCTCTCTTGTCTACCAGCCCATGGAAAAACTTAAGTTCAGCCTGAGGCTGAGTTATACGGATTTTTACCGCGATTCCGACGGGGAAAAGCAGTATGATTACACCATCATCCGCAGCCGCAACACCTTTCAGGTCAACAAATACCTTTTTGTACGCGCCATTGCGGAATATAATACCTTCCAGGACCGGCTGACTGTGGATGGGCTGATCTCCTTTACTTACATTCCCGGAACCGTTGTTTATGTCGGCTATGGTTCGGCCTACGAGAAAATGGAGTGGACCGGCCAGTATTATCTGGAAAGCGACCGCTTTTTACAGACCAAGCGCGGCTTTTTCTTCAAGGCCAGCTATCTCTGGCGCTTTTAATTATTGGTTCCTCTCCTTTAAGGAGAAGAGAGCGAAGACTGTATCCGAGCGGATTTTCCTCGCTGG
>CBFDDY010000195.1:0-5070 GCA_965603705.1 uncultured bacterium
GGCCAATTCCTCCTGCATCATCAAAAAATTCTGATTAGCTTTAAGGTCGGGATAACTTTCTACTACAGCGAAAAGAGATTTGAGAGCCCCAGATAGCATATTCTCCGCATCTCCTTGTTCCTTGACTGTTCCGGCGTTGATCGCTTTTGAGCGGGCTTCCGTGACGCTCTGAAAAGTCTCTTTTTCATGCTTGGCATAACCTTTTACCGTCTCAACCAAGTTGGGTATAAGATCATAACGGCGTCTTAGCTGAACATCGACCTGGGCCCAAGCATTTTCACTTCGATTCCGCAGGCTAATCAGACCGTTATATATTCCCACCACAAAGACGATAATAACTGCAAATACAATCAGTAAAATCAGTAATCCTGTCATGTTTCGTCTCCTTTTTTACTCAGAACATTTTTTATGAATAGTTCAGGTTAAATAATACCCAATAATGCTAACAAAAATCAACTCTAAAGCAAATAAATTGACAGCACAATGTTACTTTGATATAGTTTTATTCCGTCATAATAAGGAAAGGGCGGAATAAAATCAAATAAATACCAAGGAGGTATCTTAATGGCACTAAAAGACAAGTTTCAAGCAAAACTCGCTCCCATGCAACAACGGGTGAAAACCCTGATCAAGGAGCATGGAGACAAAGTCATTTCCGAAGTCACAATCCAACAAGCTTATGGCGGAATGCGCGGAGTTAAATGCATGGTCACAGAGACTTCAGCACTTGATCCGTATGAAGGTATCCGTTTCCGCGGCTACAACATCCCTCAATTACAGGAAAAACTCCCCAAGGCTCCAGGCGGAGAAGAGCCCCTCCCAGAGGGTCTTTTTCATCTCTTATTTACCGGTGAACTTCCCACAGAAGAGGAAGTCAAAGAGATCACAGAAGAATGGAAAAAACGTGGCGAACTTCCCGATTATCTCATCAATATTATGAAAGCTGTCCCTAAAGATACTCATCCCATGACCCAGTTTGTTACAGCAATCGCTTCCCTGCAAAAGGACTCTATATTTGCCAAAAAATACAGAGAAGGAATGCCCAAAACTGAGTACTGGGATCCCATGTTCGAAGATGTCTTAAACCTTACGGCTAAGCTTCCCAAAATCGCAGCCTATATCTACCGCAAATCCTACAAAAATGATGAACATATTCCCGCAGATCCCAATCTTGACTGGGGCGGAAACCTAGCCCATATGATGGGTGTGGAAAACCCCACTTTCAAAGAACTTATGCGGCTCTATCTCACAATCCACAGTGATCATGAAGGCGGAAATGCTTCAGCTCATACTACCCATCTAGTAGGTTCAACTCTTTCTGACGCCTATTATTCCCTAGCCGGTGGCATGGCTGCTTTAGCCGGACCGCTTCACGGACTTGCCAACCAGGAAGTATTGCGCTGGATCATGGATGTAAAAGAAGAATTGGGCGGAGTTCCGACTAAAGACGAACTGGTCAAATTTCTTTGGGATACCCTTAATTCCGGAAAAGTTATCCCTGGATACGGACATGCTGTACTCCGGAAAACCGATCCCAGGTATATGGCCCAGAGAGAATTTGGACTCAAGCACTGCCCGGAGAATGAGATCTTCCAGGTAGTCAGCGGAATTTATGAAGTCGCTCCCGACATTCTTAGGGAACACGGCAAGGCAAAGAACCCGTGGCCTAATGTTGACGCCCACTCCGGCTGCCTGCTCCTTCACTTCGGTATTACTGAATATGACTTCTACACCGTACTCTTTGGAGTTTCACGTGCACTGGGAGTGCTTTCTTCACTTTGCTGGGACAGAGCACTCGGACTACCTATTGAAAGACCCAAAACAGTTACATCAGACTGGGTCGAAGAGCAGATTAAGTAGTTTTTTTTAATCTAGAAAAAGGAGTGGAATTCTATATTCCACTCCTTTTTTAATCTGTACTATTTACGAGCGATACTAATAAAATCAACTAACATACTAAATCCCGTTTCGAATTTCCCTGCTCCCGGCCCGACAACAGTCACATCACCAAGCTCATCTGAAGTAATAGTAATTGCATTGGTTGCCCCCATAATTCCAGCAAGCGGGTGACTCAAGTCGACCTCTTCCGGGCCAACGGATGCTTTGGTTAAGCTACCTTCGCGCCAGATTTTGCCGATCAGCTTATAGCGCTTATCCCGGCTTTTTGCCTCTACAATATCTGCAGCAGAGATTCCAGTAATCCCCTCGCAGGGAAAATCGAACGGCCTTTCCTTGGTCCCGAAGATAACTTTGGCAAGAATTGTAACCTTTGCCAGGGCATCCCAACCTAAAACATCAGCATCCGGCACAGCCTCGGCATATCCGAGTTCCTGAGCTTTTTTCAAAGCAGCATCGTAAGACAGGCCTTCTTCCATACGAGTTAAAATATAATTAGTAGTTCCGTTAAGTATCCCCTTTACTTGCTTGACAGTACTCCCGGCCAGAGTTTCTCGCAGCAGGTTCAAAACAGGGGTTCCGCTCATCACTGTCCCTTCAAACAGAAACTTCAATTTTTTCTCACGGGCAAGTTCAGCAAGTTCTTCATAATAAAGAGCCAGGGGACCTTTATTGGTAGTGACAACATTCATATTCCGCTCCAGAGCATTGCGAATATGGGAGGTTGCCGGTTCACCTGATTTAATATCCGTATACGTCGCTTCAAACATTACATCAGCATCAACGGTCGCAAGCATCTCTAACGCTTCACCCTCAAACTTTTCAGAACTTAATTCAGACAAAGAACCTTCGGATTTAACCGCCTTTAAAGCAGCAGCCAAGTCGATTCCCTGCGGGTCTAAAATGCTGCCCTTTAGATTATCTGAAATACCGACAACTGAATAATCAATACCATGCCTGGAAAAAAGTTCATCTTTTTTCTTAAGTAGAAGTTCAGCCAGCCCTTGGCCGACCGTCCCGAATCCTATGAATAATAAACGCATAACATTCCTCCTTTAAAATAATGAAAAAAGATATTATATAACTTAATATAATGCGTAGAGTAAAAAATGTCGATTATAAATATAGATCACATCTAAAACAAAATGGTCAATAGTAATGCCTGACTGGAGGTCCCCCATTTTTTCTTAGCTACTGAGCTTTAGGAAAGAATCAGGTCAGTTGATCCGAAAACACGCGAATTTTCCCCAGCGTGAAAAAAACGTCGATGATAAAATAAATTGTTTTTTCCGCCTGGTTACTTTAAAATAAAACTTGATGGAAAAAATCATACTTTATGGAAACAACAATCCCGAACTAAAAGGAAAAATCAAGATAAGCGGGGCTAAGAATGCTGTTCTACCTGCCATAGCTGCATCATTATTGACCAAGGAAAAAATCCGTCTGAAAAATGTTCCCCTGGTTACCGATGTTCATGCCATGCTGACCCTTATAAAAGAACTCGGAGCTGAATTTAATATCAGGAAAAATTCCTTATCCATTCAAGTAAAAAAGATCATATCAGATGAGGCATCTTACCAGCTAGTAACCGCAATGCGGGCCTCAATTCTGGTTCTTGGCCCTCTCTTAGCCCGGTATGGGAAGGCACTGGTTTCTTTGCCAGGGGGATGTGCGATAGGCTCCCGGCCGACTGACCTTCACATTCATGGTCTGGAAAAGTTAGGAGCATCGATCCAGCTTAAGCACGGTTATATAAATGCACAAGCTAAACAATTGAAGGGCACTGCAATAGAATTTGAGAAAAAATCAGTCGGTGGGACAGAAAACCTCATTATGGCAGCCTCTTTAGCTAAAGGGGAAACAATTCTGAAAAATTGTGCTGTAGAACCTGAAGTAGTAGACCTCTGCAAGCTTTTAGTTAAAATGGGAGCGAAAATTGAAGATATAGGATCGGAAACACTTGTTATAAAGGGGGTAAAAGAACTCGGAGGAACCACCCATGAGATCATCCCAGACCGTATAGAAGCAGGTACTTTCCTGATAGCCGGAGCTCTGACAAAAGGAAGTATCGTCCTTACCCGCACCAAACCTGAGGACCTGACGACAGTAATTGAAAGGCTACGTTATTCTGGAGTAAAAATCAAAAAATTGAATTCCCATTCCATCCAAGTAACCGGAACAGATAAACTCAAACCCCAGGATATCACAACTTCCCCCTATCCGGGTTTCCCCACTGATATGCAAGCGCAGTTTTCTGTTCTCATGACCCAAGCCGAAGGGATCTCGATCATCTCAGAGACTATTTTTGATAGACGATTTGCTCATATTAATGAACTTCTCCGCATGGGCGCTAATATCGAAATATCAAGTGACAAAGCAATAATTAAGGGCAAGACTCTCCTTTCCGGAGCAGAAATAACAGCTACGGATTTAAGAGCTTCAGCATCTCTGGTACTGGCAGGATTGATCGCTAATGGTAAAACTGTAATCAATGAAGCTCATCATCTTGACCGCGGGTATGAAAAGCTTGAAGAAAAACTGAAATCTCTTGGCGCACATATAGAACGCTTGCAAGTTTAATTAATAGGTGAAAAATGGAAGATTGTATATTCTGTAAAATAATCAACAAAGAGATCCCGGCAAAAATCATATACGAAGATGAATATATTGTTGCATTTGAAGACATCAATCCCCAAGCTCCGGTTCATGTTCTTATCATACCAAAAGATCATTTCTATTCATTAAATGATATCCCCTCCGATAAACAAGAATTGCTAGGTCATATAGTTCTGAAAGCACGCAAACTCGCAGAAAAAAAAGGAATTAAAGATAAGGGGTACAGACTTGTCCTCAATACTGGAAAAAATTCAGGACAGGAAGTATTCCATATCCATTTCCATCTGCTGGGAGGAAGACAGATGACCTGGCCCCCTGGCTAAAACATAAAATTTTTTAAGGAGGAAATTAAATGGAAATCACCTGGTTAGGACATTCTGCAGTGAAAATCAAAGGGGATAAAACTATATTTATCGATCCGTTTCTATCCGGAAATCCTACTGCTTCAATTACTCCTGAAGAAATATCTGAAGCAGATATAGTCGTAGTCACTCATGACCATGATGACCACTTGGGCGATGCTTTCCCCATCTGCAAACAGACCGGTGCAACTCTGGT